>JAGWTK010000197.1 GCA_028876035.1 Bacteroidota bacterium | reverse complement strand
TTCAGGGGCCGGTTCCGGAAGAGCTTCAGCCATCCGCAAGCGCTTGTGCCGGGTAAGCCGGAGGAGTTTGTGATCGACCTGCATCAAATCAACCACACATTTCTAAAAGGACACCGCATTATGATCCAGGTACAGAGTAGCTGGTTCCCGCTGATCGACCGCAATCCGCAAAAATTTGTGCCCAATATTTTTGAAGCAAAGGAATGCGATTATATAAAGGCTGATCACCGGGTTTATTTTTCAGCAAAATTCCCCACTTATATTGAATTGCCCGTAATGAAGGAATAAGAAACACAACACACCAGCCTCTTAAGACGGATTTAACGTTTTTTCAAAACCTGTTTGCTGAAATTTTGTTTCAGCAGGGAGTTTGGCTAACTTAGCCGCTACCCGTTCATTTCCTCATTTCATATCTACCAACCATGGGCGTAATTAAAGAAAGGTTTAAGGAAAAAGCAGATGCAGCCAATGCTGAGATCAAGGAACTGCTCAAAGAAAATGGCAATAAAGTTATTGGAGAAGTAACCCTTGCCCAGGTTTACCAGGGCATGCGCGGGATAACAGGGCTCGTTTCTGAAACATCCCTGCTCGATTCACAGGAAGGCATCCGGTTCAGGGGTTATTCCATTCCCGAACTGCAACAGAAATTACCTAAGGCCAAAGACGGTACAGAACCCCTTCCTGAGGGATTGTTTTACCTGATGCTCATTGGCGAACTTCCGGATGATGAAGATGTACACCACCTCACCTCGGTTTGGCAACGTCGCAGTCATGTACCAAACCATGTTTTTGATACGATCGACGCATTACCGGTTACAACGCACCCCATGACCATGTTCACTGTGGGCATCATGGCGCTGCAAACAGAAAGTAATTTCGCAAAAGCATATGCGAAGGGACTCAGCAAGAAGGATTATTGGGGCATCGTATACGACGATGCCATGGACCTGATTGCCCGTTTGCCCCGGATTGCAGCTTATATCTACCGCCGCAAATACAAAAACAACGAACACATTAACCCGAATGGATTGCTGGATTGGGCCGGCAATTTTGC
This sequence comes from Bacteroidota bacterium, assembly GCA_028876035.1. Lineage (GTDB taxonomy): Bacteria > Bacteroidota > Bacteroidia > Chitinophagales > Chitinophagaceae > JACMLD01. The sequence goes on along the minus strand of JAGWTK010000197.1, from coordinate 6,131 downwards.
GCACATGATGGGCTTTGAAGATGAAACGTTCAAAGAACTGATGCGCCTGTATATGACTATCCACGCCGACCATGAAGGAGGCAACGTATCCGCGCATACCACCCACCTGGTAGGCTCAGCGCTCAGTGATCCTTTTTTGTCACTGGCAGCCGGCATGAATGGTCTTGCAGGCCCGTTGCATGGCCTTGCTAACCAGGAAGTGATCAAATGGATTTTCGAGATGCGGGAAGAACTGAAAACGGAGCTCCCCAGCAAGGAACAGATTGTTGAATACGTAAAAAAGACACTTGGCGAAGGAAAAGTGGTGCCTGGATATGGCCATGCTGTATTGCGTAAGACCGATCCGAGGTTTACTGCGCAAATGGAGTTTGGTAAAAAGCATATGGCGGACGATCCTTTGGTACAAACGGTTTGGAATGTATACGAAGCCGTTCCACCCATACTCCAATCATTGGGCAAGATCAAAAACCCCTGGCCTAATGTAGATGCACACAGCGGCGCCCTGCTGGTTCATTACGGACTGGTAGAATATGAATTTTATACCGTGCTTTTCGGCGTGAGCCGGGCACTGGGCGTACTGGCCAGCCTCTGCTGGGATCGCGCACTCGGTTTCCCGCTTGAACGCCCGAAATCAGTGACCACCGAACTGGTAAAAAAATGGCTCCGCGGGGAAGACAATATCTGGGGAGATTAAATTGGCTGACAAATTGTTATAAAGAAAGGCTTCCCCTATGAAGCCTTTTTTAATGCACCTTAACAAAAAAGATTTGTCAGTTCGATGTTTAAACATTAACTTTGAATTCTAAAAATTAGTTTTATGGCAAAATGGACTATCGATACCAACCACTCAGAAGTGGGTTTTAAAGTGAAACACCTGGTTGTTTCCTCTGTATCCGGAAAATTCGCAACATTCAGCGGAACAGTTGAATCGGCCAAAGATGATTTCAGCGATGCGAAAATTTCTTTCAGTGCAGATGCAGCCAGTATTCAAACCGGCAGCGAACAAAGAGATGGGCACTTGAAATCGCCCGACTTCTTCGATGCGGCACAATTCCCGACGCTCAGCTTCGAATCAACTTCTTTATCACCCGTAAGCGGAAGTGATTACAAACTGAAAGGTAACCTTACCATGCATGGTGTAACCAAACCCGTTGAACTGGATGTTGAGTTCGGTGGCATTCACAAAGATCTATACGGTCAAACCGTAGCTGGTTTTGAAATCAACGGCAAACTGAAAAGAAGCGAATTCGGACTTACCTGGAGTGCAGTAACTGAAGCGGGCGGACTGGTAGTAAGTGAAGATGTGAAATTGCATTTCAACATAGAGCTGATCAAACAAGCTTAAGCCAAATGCGTACACTATATAGCCCCCGATAAGGGGGCTTTTTTATGCTCAGTACAGAATCCATTTTTTTAAAGACACGTTTTGCTACCCAGGTGATCCGGCCATCCAGTTTTTTGTACGGCTACAATACAACCCGTCTTTTTTTACCGTGCGTTCAGCACCAATTTCGCAGAGGATAGCCCATTCGCTTCAGCCTTCACTGTAATCGTACCAGGCTTTCCATTTCCCCTGATAATAGCCAGGCAAAGGCCATTATATGCTTTGCGTTTGGCCGACTGGAAAGACTCCATGCTGGTTTGATTGCCATTGTCGGTAGCAGCGAGGTTACCGGTACCTGATACATCAAAGCTGATAAGATTGGAAGCATCAGGCACTACTACCCCATTCTTATCCACCACCTTTGCAGTAATAAATGAAAGATCATTGGCGTCTGCATTGATATTGGAACGATCCGCAGAAAGAATAATGGCTGCTGGCTCGCCGGCTGTCGTAATTACCTTCTCCAGCACTTTCTTTCCATTCTTTCTTGAAACTGCTTTCAGCGTTCCCGGGGCATAGACCACCCTCCACATCACATGCAAATCTTCACCCTGCTTTTTGCGTACGCCAAGAGATTTTCCATTGAGGTAGAGTTCAACTTCGTCGGCATTGTTGTAATAGGCCCATACATCTACTGTTTGCCCTTCTTTCCAGTTCCAATGCGGAAATACGTGCAATACCGGTTTACTGGTAAACAAAGATTGATAGAGGTAGTACACGTCTTTGGGAAAACCCGCCAGGTCAATGATGCCAAAGTAAGAGCTTCGCGCAGGCCATGGATATGGCGTGGGTTCTCCGATGTAGTCGAAGCCTGTCCATACATACATCCCGCTTACAAAATCATATTTTAATAACTCTTTGATCGTTTCTTCATGCGTAGATCCCCAGGGTGCTGAGCAGTTGTCGTAGGCAGAACATGTAAGATCCGGATTGGCATTTTCAACAGGTTTATCCCACCGGGAGGGCCAGCGACGGATACTGTCGGAAGGCATATCATAATGCCCGCGCGTTTGCAATGCAGATACCGTTTCAGTGCCAATGAATTTTTGTCCGGGGAATAGTTTTGGAAAATTTTTGAAATCCTGGTGATGGTAGTTAAATCCTACCAAATCGAGTGCACCTGACCGGTAGATGGCATTGTGCGGATAAGGGTCGTTCAATGCAGACGTGATCGGTCTTGTACTGTCCAGTGAACGCACGATGGAAGCGAGTTCCCTTGCGATGAGAACGCCCGAAGTATCATTGCTTCCACCCCACTGCTCCGGAATTTCATTACCAATACTCCATATCATTACCGAAGGATGATTCCGATCGCGCATCACCTGGTCTTCCAGATCTTTCTTATGCCATTCATCCCACACCAGGTGGTAATCGTACTTGTTCTTTTCCTTTTTCCACATATCAAATGCCTCATCCATTACAATAAAGCCCATGCGGTCGCAAAGGTCGAGCAATTCAGGTGCAGGCGGATTATGTGATGTGCGAATACCGTTGCAGCCCATTGCTTTCAGAATTTCAAGCTGTCGTTCCAGCGCGCGTTTGTTGACAGCCGTTCCCAGGCTTCCAAGGTCATGGTGATCGCACACGCCGATTATTTTCATAGGCTCTCCATTTAATGAGAACCCTTTGGCTGCATCAAAATTGAAATAGCGAATTCCAAAGCGGGTTACGTATTCGTCGCTCAGTTTTCCTTTTACATATACCTGCGTAACTGCTTTATAGAGATAGGGATGATTGACTGACCAAAGCCTTGGCGAAACCACTGTAAAACGATGTACGATCTGTTCTGTACTGTTATTGTTCAGCACCAGCGAAGAAGCATGGTTTTGCAGCGGCCGCTGCATTTCATCGTACACGGTCGTTTTCACCTGCACGTCCTGGTTTGCATTTCCTTTGTTGCGCACTGTTACAGCTAATTTTACATCAGCCGATTTCTCTGTGACTACCGGTGTGGTTACAAATGTGCCCCAATGGTCTACAAAAATATCATCGAGCGTAACCAACCATACATTGCGGTAAATTCCGGAACCACTGTACCAACGTGAGTTGGGCTGCTGGCTATTGTCTACTTTCACCGCAATCGTGTTCTGTTGTCCGTAACGGATATACGGTGTTAGATCATAGCGAAAAGAAATATACCCGTTGGGACGAACACCCAAAGAACGACCATTGATGAAGACCTCACTGTTACAATAGATACCATCAAAATCTATAAAGATGTTTTTGCCTTTGGCCGAAAGTGGCAAACGGAAAGTTTTGCGATACCAGCCCAGTCCGCCACGCAGTGCACCACCGCCATTGCCAGTTGGACTGGTGGAATCGAAAGGCAGTTCAATACTCCAGTCATGCGGCAATTGCAGTTTTCGCCAGGCAGCATCGTTGAAATTATCATCGGCTACGCCACTGGCTTCTCCAAGGAAAAACTTCCAGTCGTCATTGAATGAAGCGATCGACTGTTGCGCAGAGGCTATTGAAAAGCAGCAGCCCAGCACGGCCAGGCAAAAAGTGGTAATCTTCTTCATAAGTCTTGATTAAGGCAGCTGTGTAAATGTAGCACTCTGTAAGATTCAGCGCGCGTTTTGGCGTACGAAAAGATGCAGGGGTTGGTTATTGACACCTACCAGTATGGCGTTGTTGTTATTTGCGATTCGTACCGGATGGATGCTTCTTACTTCTCCGCGCACAAACAACCCGCTTTGTGCCGGCGGCAGGTACCGAAAGCCGCCTTTGCCGTCGCCCAGTAATGTAACACCGTAACTCGCATCAAGCCGGCCAGTCTGCGGCTTCACACCGTATAAGTTTCCGCCCAGGAAAAGATCCGTTTTCCCATCTCCATCCAGGTCCCTTGCCATAACAGCATACACTGGTGCCAGCTGTGCCTGTACTGGCAATGCCATCCTGGTAAATCCACCACGGCCATCGTTCAGGAAAATGCATGTACGTGCTTCTTCGGCGGACAGTATGCTTGCGCGTTGCAATTGCTCTGGTGTAAATATCTCGTCTATTCCCTTCCCGGCATAATCGCGGAAATGTAAAAACTGTTTCTTAAGAACGGGCAGCTGTGATTCTAATTCTCCTTTTAAGAACCATGGGTATGCTTTTCCATCTGTCTTGTAATAGACCGGGATGCATTCAGTTTGTCCGTTGTTGTCGAAATCACTCACATATAATTTTGCGGGATGGCTGGCATCAGCCTTGATCCTTGTATTCAAACCTGTGTTACCGGCTACCAGGTCCAGCTTACCATCGCCGTTGCAATCTGCCAGTTCAATGCAGTTCCACCAGCCCGAAGAACCTGGCAATTCGCTGCTTTTTTTGAGCTGACCGTTTTGAAACCGGTAGATGGTAATGGGCATCCAGTCTCCTGCAATGATAAGTTCCTGGTGACCATCAGCGTCGATATCGGTCCATTGTGCATCGGTAATCATTCCTCCATTCAACAGGTCGGGCGCTACTTTGGACGTTACGTCTATGAATTGCCCTTTACCATTGTTCTGCAGCAGGTAAGAAGGTGGTAACACACCGTAATTACCCGGCATATCACGCGTTCCGATAAATAAATCCGGTTTACCATCACCGTTATAATCGCCCGCCCGAACGCAGGATGCATTCACCGGCACAGCGGGCCATCCTTCCATCACCCTGCTGAAATTACCTTTACCGTCGTTCAGGTACAGTCGGGCCAGTAGCGCTGCGGCGCCCTGCCGTTGCTGGTTACCGCCGGAAACTGCGACCAGGTCCAAATCGCCGTCCTGGTCTACATCCACCAGCTCCGCACCCGTATTCTCGTATATTTTGTCAGCTGCAAATGCTGGTTGCAGCAGCTGTTTAAACTGGCCATTGGCCTGCTGCAGGAAGATCTTTGCGGTATCACCAGCGGCACTGCCGATATAAAAATCTTCCAGTTTATCTCCGTTCAAATCACCCGTTGCGATTTTCGGCCCTTCCGCTGAAAGCATTTTTGGAATTAACCGTTCTGCATCAAAATCGGAATATTCATTTTCACGGTGCGACGCCGATCCAACAACATCTTTTGCGGTTGCATCTGTAAACAGCGGTAGGGGTGGCAGCATGGGCTGATATTGTTCTCTGGCATCGCGCTGGTAAAGGACAAGTGAGGTATCGGTGCTGAGCGACCGTATTTTTTGTGTTGTACCGTTAGTCCATATGATTTGCAGACTATCGATGCGCTTGTCGCTTCCCGTGCCAAACAACAGCACCGGTTCAACACTGCTTTGAAAACCGCGTACTGGCTGCATTTCCTGGAGTTGTTCACCGGAAGGGGTATACAGCCAAACCCTTGCGCCGATGCCAAAGGTATTGAGCGAATCGCCGTGCAGGGTTAGTTTCAGGAAATGATGAACCGTCGTTTCGCGCGCGTTGTTGCGATACAAAAAAGCCGGACTGTTCACATTGTTCACGATCAGGTCCAGGTCACCGTCGCCATCAAGATCAGCATAGGCAGCACCACTGCTGAAGGAAGAATCGCGAAATCCAAGTGCAGCCGATCGGTTGGCAAATTCAAGGTTGTGCTTGTTGAGAAAACCGTAATTCACCTGTGGTACTGAAGGCATTTTTCCAATCAGGTCGAGCAGGCTCATCTTTCCTTCCTTTGCCAGTGCACGCACTTCGTTGCTACCGGCAAATTCAAGAAAATCCTGATCGGTCAGGTCGCGGCTAAGGCCATTGCATACGTAAATATCTTTCCACCCGTCGTTGTCGAAGTCGAAGCAAAGCGCGGCCCAGC
>JAGWTK010000002.1 GCA_028876035.1 Bacteroidota bacterium | reverse complement strand
TATGACATGGCGAATGATAGCGTGCGGATGGCTTCTTCCCGGCTTTCTTCTGCCTGAACACGGGCGGTTACATCCAGTCCGATTCCCTGGATTTCGGTAACACTGGTATCGTCGTTAAACAATGCGATGAATTCCCATTCGGTCCAAACAAACTGCTTTGTTTTGGCAATGGGTGTTTTAATAAGCAGGCGAAATATTTTACCCGGGCTCTTCCAGCATTCTTCCGCCGTTTCGCGGCAGCGTGGAATGTCTTTAGGGAAGATGTAGTTGAAAAATGCAGACCCGATCAGCTGGGCCGGGTCGTAACCGAAGCTGCTGAGAAAGGCAGGGTTCGCATACGTAAAATGCCCGTTTTTATCCAGGCGGATAACATAGTTTGTTTGGGAATTGAGAATAGAGCTGAGGTATTTTTTCTCCTGCAGCAGCTCCACTTTGGCGAGTTGTAACCGGTGGAGATTGTTTTTATTGGTGCGCAACAAGGGTTCCAGCAACAACATCAGCAAACAAAGCAATGCGATGAGGAGGGATACTAATTTGCCCGTGTTGAAACTGGCGGTGCTCTGCTCTTTGGTGATTAATTGCGGTACATGGTATCTTACCAGGGCATCAAAAGAAGCCTGGAGGGTAGCTGCATCCTGCCGGAGGCGGTTGGTCAGCAGCACATTGTTGGTAATAATCTGGTCGCTGTCGGCCTGCGCAATCTCTTTGACCGTTGCCAGGAAGGCACCGGCGCTGTTGCTGAATTCGGTTCGGATGCTGAGCTCAGACTGACCGCCGGCTGTGGTTTTATTGTCGAGGGCCTGGCGCAGCTGTTGGTGTTGTTGATCAAAATCGGTAATAAAACTATCCAGCCGCAGGCGTGTATTGTTGTATTCTTCTGCCGAAAGGGTATTGTTTAGCAGGAGGAGCAAAGCCCCGTTGCTGATACGCTGGCTTAGTTCGCGCTGGTTTTCTGACTGGCCAATGATTTCAGCCAGCCTTTTGTTTTCGCGCGAGGCGGTAAAGTCGAGGTAATAACGGAAAAAGCTTACCAGCAACACGCCGGCGATAATCACCAGTGCCAGTCGGATCAGTTTTCTGAGGTGTACAGGAATCATTGGATTGCAGGGGATAAACGCTCAGGTATAACAGCAAATCGCCCTGAATATTGAGTGCTAGGTAATTTTTTAGGGGCAGAGTAGGGGTAAATTTGTAGAGATGGTATCAAGTACCCAGTACTTAGTATCCAGACTTGAGCGGACATTAATGGGAGGTACCGTCAAGTTCATGATCACGATCGTCCGGCTGGTCGGAATAACCATGAACAATGAACCAAAAACCAGGAACCGCCTAGTAGGCGATTATCTGTTCCTCAATCGTTGCCGGTATTTCCCGGAATTCATACTGCTGGTTGCGCAGCTGGGGTTCAAAGCCGGCTTCTTTGATTGCTTCCTGGATGCCTTTGTAGGTAAAGCGGTGCGGTGCGCCTGCGGCACTTACCACATTTTCTTCGATCATAATAGAGCCGAAGTCGTTGGCGCCGGCGTGCAAACAAACTTGTGCTACCTGTTTGCCGACGGTAAGCCAGGAAGCCTGGATGTTTTTTACATTGGGCAGCATGATACGGCTTAACGCAATCATCCGGATGTATTCTTCGGCTGTTACGAGGTTATGTACACCGCGGATGCGTGCCAGCAGGGTGTCTACATCCTGGAAGGTCCAGGGAATAAAAGCGATAAAACCTTTGGCATGTGCCGGTTTTTTGGCCTGTACTTCGCGCAGTTTTACCAGGTGTTCGAAACGTTCGTGGATGGTTTCCACATGTCCGAACATCATCGTGGCAGAGGTGGTAAGGTCGAGCTGGTGCGCCGTTTCCATGATCTGCAGCCACTCTTCCGAACCGCATTTGCCCTTGCTGATCAGCCGGCGTACGCGATCTACGAGTATTTCGGCACCCGGACCGGGCAATGAGTCGAGCCCGGCTTCTTTTAATGCCATTAATACTTCGCGGTGGGTCGACTTTTCCAGTTTGGTAATATGAGCTACTTCGGGTGGTCCGAGTGCATGCAGTTTGAGCGTTGGATATAATTTCTTTAGCTGACGAAAGGTGTCAACATAATATTGAAGTCCGAGTTCGGGATGGTGTCCGCCCTGCAGCAATAGCTGTTCGCCCCCGAGGCGGAAGGTTTCATCAATCTTTTTCTGGTAGGTTTCGATACTGGTGATGTACGCGTCTGCTGATCCCGGGATGCGATAGAAATTACAAAACTTACAATTGGCGATACAAACGTTGGTGGTATTGAGGTTGCGGTCGATAATCCAGGTTACTTTTCCATGCGGCACCTGCTTTTTGCGAAGTTCATCTGCCACCTGCATCAGGTCCGACAACGGCGCCTGTTCGAACAGGAAGACCCCTTCTTCTACACTCAGAAACTCGAACTGCAGGGCTTTTTGGTATAAACTGGCGAGGTCCATCGGCGGTTGTTTGCTGCAAAAGTACGGGTAGAATGTTTAAAAGTTGAAGGGTTTAAGAGTTTAACAGTTGCTTCTGTTCGGCTTCTGGTTATTTTCCGGGGATTCTTGTTATACGTAAAAGGCGAGTAGCGAAGAGGTCTTCAATCAGCAAGTTTGTTCGGCGAAAAAATTTCGTCGCTTGTCAAAAATATTCCCAGCACCGACTCCTCGAAGGGACGGTGCTGGGATTGCAAGCGCAAATAGCGGACCCTCCTACCCCTCACCCCACACCGCTCCCCCAGCATCCCTGCAAATGCGCACGCAGTCACATACAAAGAACCTTAAACTTTTAAACCCTTAAACCTTTAAACTAGTACCTCATCGCTCCAGCCTAAACCCGGGATCCACCTTTGGCCTGTCAACACTATTAGCAAGTTTCCACCCCGTCCGGTACATCCATTCTGTCATGCGTTTGAGCTTGGGGAGATTGATGCTGGCGGGTTCATCCATGGGAGTATGATAAAGCGGATGTAATAAAGTGGAATAAAAAATGGCCGGATAACCAGCGCGTGCATAAGGCAGGTGATCACTGCGGAAATACCAGTTCTCGATGTGATCGGTCCGATCCCAGCTGGTATCGAGTTTAAAACGCGGACCTTCTTCATTCGCCTGCAGGGCAATATGCACGAGGTCGGAAGAATTGCGGTGCGGTGGAATCCTGCCCAATAGCGCTGCGCTATCAGGGGTATTGCTGCCAATCATATCGCCATTGAGTACGGCTACAACGTCTGCTTTCGGTACGGTAGGATGCAAGGCAAACCATTTTGATCCCAGCAAGCCCCGCTCTTCAGCACCATGAAACACAAATAGAATGGAACGCTTTCCTGGTTTGGCACGAAAAGCCCGTGCGATGGCGAGCATGGCCACACTAACCGATGCGTTGTCATCTGCGCCGTTATAAATGGAGTCGTTTCCATAGGGCTGCCGAACCCCATCGTGATCGTTATGGCCGCTATACAGTACAAATTGGTTTTTCAGTACCGGGTCGGTTCCTTCCAGCTTTGCTACCAGGTTCACGGAAGGATATTCAAATCGTTCGACTCTTAGATGGATATCAAGACTGGCATTGTTCTTTACCAGGTCGGCATCGCGGCCATGGATCCAAATAACCGGTGGCTTGGGAACCGCGCTGGCATTGGGTCCGTCTTCGATATCATACAAACCCCGCTGCAGTGCGGGTTCTACCTGGCTCCAGCTTTTTTCGCCCCATTCATCGGCAACAAAAATAATGGCGGCAGCGCCGCGTGCCCACAGATCAGCGGCATACTTTCTCAATACATACGAAGGATACCTCCGATCGGGCAACGATACATTGAGGTTGATGCCCGCCGGCGAAGCCAGCACCGCGACTGCCTTACCTTTGCAGTCGAGCTTGTCCAGTTCTTCTTTGCCGGCAGTACCGCCAAATACGATGGGTGCATTGAGATCAGCCGCCGCAGTTTGTGCTACCAATACATCTTTCCAGAGCGATAAGGGTCGGTTGCCGATGGAAATGGTGCTGGCGCCGGAAATGCGGTTTCGCCAGAGTGAAAAGAACTGAAAATAGGTACCATCATCTCCCGCGGGCAACAGTTTTTCTTTTCTCAACAAATCAGCAAACCATACGGCCGTCTTGAGTTCATCCAATGTACCTGCTTCTCTGCCCCGGAAATGATCGCCGGCCAACGCATAAAGGTCATTGCGGAGATCCACTTCACGGATGGCAGCAACTGCGGCTGCCGGCTGGGCCGATACCGCAACCGATAACCAAAGCATGAATGTAGATGAACAAATGATCTGTTTCATTATCCTTTATTTGTCTAAATATAACAAGCAGTTTTTAAACTGCTTCAATTTGATCATGCTCGTTCCGCCTGCTACCTAAATACATGAATGGTGCTTTGTAATCAGATTCGAAGTTGTAAATTGAGTTGGCCAGCGATCAGGCTGTTCACGAGCGGAAAACCAAATAGATTGCGCAATTGCCGACTTATACTGCTGCTTATCCTTTATACGCTGCCGGCCTTTCTCCGGGCCCAGGAAGAATTTGTGCAACCCCCGGCCCACCTTCTCACAAAATTTACTTTTCGTCAGTTCAGCGGTGGTGTCATCGTTATTCGCGGCACGCTCAACAACCTCAAAGACTCCCTCAATTTTATCCTCGATACCGGCAGTGGAGGTATTTCGCTGGATTCAGAAACGGTTGTCCAATTGAAGTTGCCCGTGACTTTGTCCGACAAAACCATCCGGGGTATCGCAGGAATCAGAAAAGTGAATTTTACCAATAACAATACGCTGCATTTACCCGGACTGGCGGTCGACAGTCTCAATTTTCACATCAACGACTACGATATTCTCACCAGCGTTTACGGTGAACACATCGATGGTATCGTAGGGTTTAGTTTCTTCAGCCGGTATATTGTAAAGATTGATTATGACAGCAGTTTGCTGTATGTCTATTCAAAGGGCTCCATGAAATATCCGAAAGGGGGTTCGCTCCTGCGGCCACTGCTGGTAAACCTGCTGATACAATCGGCCCGCATTACCGACGAAGAAGACAGGATAGCCAGGTTTTATTTTGATACAGGGGCCGGACTTTGTCTCTTATTGTCGCAGGACTTTGTGGCCGACAGCGCCCTGTTCAGTTCAAGAAAGACCAAGGTGACTACCCAGGTGGAAGGGTTGGGGGGTAAAAAGCAGATGGAACTCACTACCGTGCGCAGTTTCAAACTCGGTCCGTATAAGTTTCGCCGTGTCCCGGCCTATATTTTTGAAGACGAGTTCAATGTTACTTCCTATCCTTATCTCGGCGGACTGATCGGAAACGATTTGCTGCGCAGGTTTAATGTAATTCTTAACTATGAGAAGAGAGATGTGTACATCATGCCCAACAGCCATTACCGCGATCTGTTCGACTATTCGTACACCGGCCTGAATTTTTACGTTATCAATAACGATATCACCATCACCGACGTGATGAAAAACTCACCCGCAGAAAAAGCCGGATTTCAGCCCGACGATATCATCATGGCCGTGAACAATAATTTCAGCAAAAACATCCAGGCTTATAAAACCGCCATGCAAACTCCCGGCGAAAAAATTAAAGTGCTGATCTACCGCAAGGGCGAACCGCTGGTACTCACGCTCAAGGTAAAAAGCATCCGCTAGCCCATTTGTTGCTTCCTTTGTAACTTGCCCCTTCTATGATTCAATTCGACAGGTTTACCCTCGCCAATGGCCTGAGGGTATTGGTACACCAGGACAATTCAACGCCCATGGCCGTTCTGAACGTACTCTATGATGTAGGTGCCCGCGACGAAGACCCGGCAAAGACAGGATTTGCGCATCTCTTTGAACACCTCATGTTTGGCGGAAGTAAAAATATCCCGTCTTATGATGATCCGCTGCAGCTTGCCGGTGGTGAAAACAACGCTTACACAACAAACGATCTTACCAACTACTATTGCCAGTTACCGGCTGAAAATATCGAAACAGCTTTCTGGCTCGAAAGCGATCGCATGCTCAGCCTGGCATTCAGTAAGAAAAGCCTCGAAGTGCAGCGAAAAGTAGTGATGGAAGAATTCAAGGAACATTACCTGAACAAACCCTACGGCGATGTATGGTTTAAGCTGCGTGAACTGGCGTATACGGTGCATCCTTACCGCTGGCCAACGATCGGCCAAGAGCTGAGTCATATTGAGCATGCTACCATGGCCGATGTAAAAGGTTTTTTTCATAAGCATTATTGCCCGGCCAATGCCATCCTGGTGGTAGCAGGTAAGGTAGACACGCCGATGGTACAACAGCTGGCAGAAAAATGGTTTGGCGATATTCCTTCCGGGAAAAAGTATATCCGGAACCTGCCACAGGAACCCGCACAAACCGCCCCGCGCAAACTGGCAGTAAAAGCGAATGTACCCCTGGATGCGTTGTACAAAGTGTGGCATATGGAAGGTCGTTTGCACGATGGGTACTACGCGGCCGAACTGATCACCGATATCCTGAGTGGTGGTGGATCATCCCGTTTGTTTCAATCGCTCGTAAAAGAGAAAAAATTATTCAGCAATATCGAATGCTACCATTTCGGCAGCACCGATGCTGGTTTGCTTACCATTGAAGGCAAACTGGTGAAAGGGGTAACAATGGAAGAGGCAGAGAAGGGAATTTTGGAGGTAGTGACTCCAATTACCCGCGACCTGGTAGAAGAGAAAGAACTGCAGAAAGTAAAAAACAAAACGGAAGCTTCGCTGGCATTTGAAGATATGAGTGTGATGAGCCGCGCCAGCAGCCTTGCTAATTACGAACTGTTGGGCAATGCCAACCTGATGAATGAAGAGCTGGACAAATACCAGTCGATCACCCGCGATGACATCCGCCACTACGCCGCGCAAATTTTTAACGACAATAACTGCAGCACGCTCTATTATTATGCCCAGGAACCATCCGGCAACTGATGCGGAAAATCACGAAGATGAACGCATCTCTTAAATCACCATATCTTATATCTTAAATCTTTCCCAGCATGCTGAACAGAACAATTGCTCCTCCAATAAAAGATGCCATCGAATTTAACCTCGAACTGAAGCCTTATCAAAAATGGGTACTCGATAACGGCACTGAAGTATATGCCATTGATGCAGGCGCGGAAGACGTGTTACAGGTCGAGTGGGTTTTTTATGCCGGCAACTGGTTTGAAGAGCAATCGCTGGTAGCCGCCGCCACCAACTACCTGCTCAAAAACGGAACACAAAGCAGGAATGCGTTTGCAATCAACGAGCATTTCGAATACTATGGTGCGCACCTGAACCGCACGGCCTATAACGAAACGGCTACCTTGTCGCTGCACTGTCTCAGCAAACATGCTGCGGAGCTGTTTCCGGTGGTCGCAGAAATTATCGAAACATCTGTTTTCCCTGAAGAAGAACTGCAGCTCTACAAACAAAACAACAAACAACGCCTGGCGGTGAGCCTGAAGAAATCGGAGTTTGTGGCCAACCGGTTGATCGATGTTTATGTATACGGGATCGATCATCCTTATGGTAAATACAGTACCGAAGCGTCCTACGATGCCCTGCAACGCGAGGCACTTGTTGCATTCTACCAGCAATTCTACCAACAGCGCCGTTGCCTGATTTTTGTAGCCGGCAAACTGCCTTCCAACCTGCAACAACTGCTGAACGCTCAGTTCGGCGCCCGCAAAGTTGCGGCAGCTCCTGCACTGCCAACGCATGTGGCTACGCCTGCTGCCGCAAAAAATTATAGGGTGGAAAATGACAAAGAAGGTGTACAGGGCTCTATCCGGCTCGCACGTCCTTTCCCCAACCGGCATCATTCCGATTTTACAAAGGCTACGATCCTGAATAATTTATTCGGCGGATTTTTTGGATCACGGCTGATGAACAATATCAGGGAAGACAAGGGCTACACTTACGGCATCTATAGCTACATTCAAAACCATATTCACGATACGGCCTGGCTCGTAAGTACCGAAGCAGGGCGGGATGTATGCGAAGCAACGATTGCCGAAGTATATAAGGAAATGGAGCGGCTGCGCAATGAACCGGTAGACAAAGAAGAATTGCTGCTCGTCAAAAACTATATGCTGGGCTCCACCCTGGGCGATCTTGATGGACCTTTCCATATCATCGGAAGGTGGAAGAACATTGTGCTGAACGGGATGAAGGATGATTACTTCGATAAAGCAGTAGATGCAATAAAATCTGTCACTGCGGCAGAACTGCAGGAACTTGCTAACCGCTATCTTTTGGCCGACGAGTTCTATGAATTAGTCGTAATTTGATACGGAAATGAAAAATTTTCTGGTTCAGCTGTTGATTACCGCGGCTGCTGTTATACTTGCAGCCAAAGTTTTACCGGGTATTGCGGTCGATCGGTTCCGCACTGCCCTGCTGGTGGCACTCGTGCTGTCGGCGCTCAACTTTTTTGTGAAACCGCTCATCATCCTGCTGACTTTACCGGTTACCATTTTTACGTTCGGATTGTTCCTTTTTATCATCAATGCCGCCATGATTGTCATTGCCGGTAAACTGGTGCCGGGCTTCAGGGTAGATTCATTGGGATGGGGACTTTTATTCAGCCTGGTTCTTTCCTTCATCACGTATGTCCTCGAATTGGTTATCGAGCCAGACTATAAGAAAAAAAACCGCGATGGCACTGGACTATAAACATCTGCCGGCCGAACAGCTGATACAGTTTTATAAAGATTTATTACTGCCAAGGCTGATCGAAGAAAAAATGCTGGTGCTGCTTCGACAGGGCAAGATATCCAAATGGTTCAGTGGTATCGGGCAGGAAGCAATTGCCGTAGGTGCTACACTCGCATTGCAGCCCGACGAATGGATCATGCCGCTGCACCGCAACCTCGGCGTGTTCACTACCCGGCGCATGCCGCTTCACCAACTTTTTCTTCAATGGCAGGGAAGTCAGCATGGATACAGCAAGGGACGTGAACGCAGTTTTCATTTTGGATCCGCCGGCCACTATATCTGCGGCATGATTTCACACCTCGGCCCGCAACTGGCGGTGGCCGACGGTGTGGCACTCGCTAACCAGTTACGCCACGATAAAAAATGTGCATTGGCATTTACCGGCGATGGTGGTACCAGTGAAGGTGATTTTCACGAAGCACTGAACCTCGCTGCTGTTTGGGATCTGCCGGTCATCTTCCTGGTTGAAAACAATGGCTATGGGCTGAGTACGCCCGTGCGTGAGCAATACCGCTGCAGCAGTTTGGTGGAAAAGGCAAAAGGCTACGGCATGGAAGGCGTGCAAATTGATGGCAACAACCTGCTCACGGTCTACGACACGATTCGGGGCGTACGCGATTACTGCATCAAAAATCAAAAACCCTACCTGGTGGAATGCATGACCTTTCGCATGCGCGGACATGAAGAAGCCAGCGGTACTAAATATGTTCCCAAAGAATTATTCGCCAAATGGGAACTGAAGGATCCGATTAAAAATTTCGAACTTGATCTGATCCTCGCACAGGTACTCACTTCCGAAGAGGCGGAAGCCATCAAGGAGAACCTGCGGCAGCACATAGAAGATGAGCTCAGCAGGGCCAAAGAGGATGGCCCCATCCGCATCAGCACCGAAGACGAACTGGCTGACGTGTATGCACAACCGCAAACAGTGCCCTTGCTCGCGGCGGAAGAAACCGGTAACGAGCTGCGTTTTATCGACGCCATTAAACAAGGGCTCTGGCAAGCGATGGAACAGGATCCTAAATTGATACTGATGGGGCAGGATATTGCGGAGTATGGGGGTGCGTTCAAGATAACTGAGGGCTTTCTCGAGAAATTCGGCAAAGCAAGGGTACGCAACACGCCACTTTGCGAAAGTGCAGTAATCGGTGCAGCACTCGGATTAAGCCTGGAAGGATATCATTCCATGGTAGAAATGCAGTTTGCTGATTTTATCAGCTCGGGATTTAACCAGGTAGTCAATAACCTCGCAAAGATCCATTACCGTTGGGGTCAATCAGCACACACGGTGATTCGGATGCCCACGGGTGGCGGTATGGGCGCGGGTCCTTTTCACAGTCAGAGTAATGAAGCCTGGTTTGTACATACACCTGGATTAAAAGTTGTTTACCCGTCTACGCCGGAAGATGCGAAGGGATTGCTGATCGCGGCCCTTAATGATCCCAACCCCGTTTTGTTTTTTGAACACAAGGGATTGTACCGGAGCATTAGCGGACAAGTTCCTGCGAGTCCGTACGAAACACCGATTGGTAAAGCTCGTACGGTACGGCAGGGCGACGATATATCGATTATTACCTATGGCATGGGGGTGCACTGGGCGCTTGAATATGCCGAACAACATCCTGAAACCAGCATTGAACTGCTCGATTTGCGAACGCTGCAACCGCTCGACTACGATGCTATACGAAACTGCGTTCGGCAAACCGGTCGGGTCCTGGTATTACATGAAGACACCCTTACCGGCGGCATCGGTGCCGAAATCGTGGCCTGGATCACGGAGCACTGTTTCCAGTGGCTCGACGCACCCGTGATTCGCTGCGCTTCATTAGATACGCCCATCCCATTCAATACAGTGCTGGAAAAGAATTTTATGGCCGCATCGCGGTTGCCATCGGCTGTAGAAAGGTTACTCAGCTATTAATCTAATCCTATCGCTGCTGCCCGTGTTTGCTTGCACAGAAGCGGTTGTTGAAAATATTCAACAGCTCAACCATTCCCTGCGGCTAATCGATGCGGCAGCATTATTGATGCTGCATCTGCAAACGGCCACATCATGACAACAGCAGCACCCGGGCAACAATCCATTGATACGATTCGCTTTTTATCGGTAGACATGGTGCAAAAAGCCAATTCAGGGCACCCTGGTCTTCCATTGGGCGCAGCGCCCATGGCTTACACCCTATGGACACATTTCCTGCGATTTAATCCGTCGGTACCTACCTGGCCCAACCGGGATCGGTTTGTACTTTCAGCAGGTCATGGCTCAGCACTGTTGTACAGTATGCTGCATCTGTATGGTTATGACTTATCGATGGATGAACTGAAAAATTTCCGGCAACTACATTCCAAAACACCCGGTCACCCGGAATCGGTGCTTACGGCAGGTGTTGAGGTAACCACCGGGCCACTCGGACAAGGATTTGGTAACGGAGTAGGAATGGCCATTGCGGAATCTTTTCTATCGGCCAGGTATAACCGCGAAGGATTCAGGCTTTTTGACCATTTTACTTACGCACTGGTGAGTGATGGCGATCTGATGGAGGGCGTGTCTGCTGAAGCCGCTTCCCTGGCGGGCCACCTTAAACTGGGGAAACTGATCTATCTCTACGACGATAACCATATTTCGCTCGACGGCCCTACCAGCCTGGCGTTCACCGAAGACGTATGTGCCCGCTTTCGCGCCTACGGCTGGCATACGCAGACAGTGGCCGATGGAAATGATACGAATGCAATCGCGGTAGCGATCCGCCAAGCACAATCGGAGAAGGAAATGCCATCACTGATCGCGGTGAAAACCATTATCGGTTATGGCAGCCCGTTAGCAGGCACCAGCAAAGCGCATGGTAGTCCGCTTGGGGAAGACAACGTAAAGAAGACAAAACAACAAGCAGGCTGGGATCCCGAAAAGTCTTTCTTCGTGCCAGCAGCTGTCGCCGACCACCTGAAGCAAGCCGGCCAGCGGGGCGTGCAGGTGCAGGCAGACTGGAACATTCTTTTTGATGCGTATTGCAAACTTTATCCGAACGAAGGAAAGGAATTGAAACAGGCTTTTGCCGCTGAATTGCCGGAGGGTTGGAATAAGGAATTGCCTGTTTTCAAGGCAGGCGAACAGCTGGCAACGCGCCAGGCTTCGGGCAAAGTATTGGAGAAATTAAAAGAACGTATTCCATGGATGCTGGGCGGTTCTGCTGACCTGGCATCTTCGAATGATATGCCGGTAAAGGGCGATCTGAGTTATCAGCCCGGAAAGGAGAAAGATTCAAATATCTGGTTTGGTGTGCGTGAACATGCGATGGGTGCGATACTGAATGGCATGTCGGCCTCCGGACTTAGAGCTTATGGGGGTACTTTCCTGAACTTCTCTGATTATATGCGCGGAGCGATGCGACTCGCAGCCTTATCGGAATTACCGGTGATATATGTATTCACGCACGACAGTATCGGGTTGGGTGAAGATGGCCCAACGCACCAACCGGTAGAACAAATCAGCTCACTCCGTGCCATGCCGAATATAAAAGTATTTCGCCCGGGGGATGCCAATGAAACAGTAGAAGCCTGGCGATGTGCATTGGAGTCGACGAAAGGACCAACTGCGCTGATTCTTACCCGCCAAAAGCTGGCCGTTCTGGATCGAACCAGGTATGCAGCTGCAGAGAATGCCCGTAAGGGCGGCTATATCATTAGTGAGAGCGAAAATCAACTGGACCTCATCTTAATCACAAGTGGTTCCGAACTTTCATTGGCGCTCGCTGCACAGGATCAACTCAAGGCGGAGCGTATCCATGCGCGGGTAGTGAGTATGCCCTGCCAGGAATTGTTCAACATGCAGGAAGAAGGCTATCGCAACAACGTACTCCCGCCAAACATAACCAAAAGAATTGCCATTGAAGCTGCGGCTTCGCTTAGCTGGGACCGTTATACAGGGCTGGAGGGTGCCGTGGTCGGACTCGACCGCTTCGGCTTGTCGGCACCCGGCGACGAAGTGATGAAGGAGTTCGGCTTCACGACCGAACATGTGTGCGAAGTATCCAGGCAGATGATGCAGCGAAAATAAGGCAGACACTAGGCCGATAGCCCTTCCAATTCAATCATCTCATCGTGCGACAATGAAACGTTCGCTGCGGCAATATTTTCTTCCAGGTGTGCAACGCTGGATGTACCTGGTATCAATAAAATATTCGGCGAATGGTGCAATAACCAGCTCAATGCAAGCTGGTGAACGGAAATGGATTTCCTGCCGGCAAGCGCCTGCAAAATGGATTGTGCTTTCACATTCCCGGCGTTCAGCGGATACCATGGGATAAAGGCAATTTCGTTTTCAAGGCAGTATTGCAGCACCGGTTCCCACTGGCGGTTGTCGACACTGTATTTGTTTTGCACCGACACCACTTTGAAAAATTGCTGCGCATGTTTAATCTGATCGACATTTACCTCCGAGAGTCCAAGATGCCGAACTTTCCCTTCCTGCTGCGCTTTTTGTAAGAAAGCAAATGTTTCTTCCGCAGGTACTTTGGAATCAATACGGTGCAATTGATAGAGATCGATGGTATCCAGCTTCAGTCTTTGTAAACTTCCGTTGAGAACTTTTTCCAGGTGCGCGGGCTTACCATTTTGTGTCCATACATCCGGACCAGGTCTTTCCAAACCACCCTTGGTTGCAATGACCAAATCTTTTGGGTAAGGATACAACGCTTCAGCAATCAGCTCCTCTGAAACGGCCGGACCATATGAATCCGCCGTGTCAATAAAATTCACGCCAAGTTCCACCGCGCGTTTCAATACTGCCAGCGCAGCTTTTTTATCAGCGGGCGGACCAAACACACCTTTGCCGGTTATACGCATCGCGCCAAATCCCATCCGGTTTACATTCATCTCTCCGGCGATTGAAAACGAGTACATGAGTTGTAAGTTTTAAGTGGTAAGTAGTAAGTTTTTCCTTCGGGGCAAGGCGAGAGGTATGGGATAAGTGGCAAAGGCAATTAAAAGTCAAGTTGCAACATTCACAACACCTGATGTAACATCGTCGTTGCGGTTGTCTTGGTGCTTTGTACTGGATATACCAAAATCTATATTCAGCCCCTCACCATCCTGCCGAACAGGAACTGCCAACAGCTAACGCCCAACGCCTAATGCCTACTTCAACGATTTCAAAAACGCTAAACTCTGCGGTACCTGTTCCATGGCCCTCGGCGATTCATCTTCAATAAAGAAATGTTGTACGCCGTATTTCTTCGCCACTTTCATAATCGCCGCAATGCCCACATCTCCGGCGCCTAGCACTACATTGGTTTCATCATTGGCCGTTCCTTCCATTCCGTTCGGTGTTCCCATCTGGCGGTCTTTCAGGTGCATCAGCTTAAATCGCCCCGGGTATTTTTTCAACAATGCCACCGGATCCTGTCCCGGATGTTTTACCCAAAACACATCCATTTCAAAGTTGGCGTAGGCCGGATTCATCAGCGAAGCCATATAGTCGAACAAGGTGCCGTTTTTATAAGCACCGAATTCATAGCCATGTGCATGATAACACAGACTAATGCCGTTTTGTTGTAATAGTTTGCCTGCTTTATTAAAAACCTCCGCGGCCTTTTTTGCATCGTCTGCCGAGAACGCCTTGTCATGCGGTACCCAGGCACACATCACATATTTCGCACCAAATAATTTAGCTTCTTTTACCACGGCCTCCGGATCGGTTTCCAGCTGTTTATAATCTGCCCCCACACTCACCATCTTCAACTGGTTATCGGCCAGCATCTTTTTGTATTCATCTGCCGGCAAACCATAGGTGCCGCCGCCTTCAATCTCCCGGATGCCCATTGCATGTATTTTTTGGAGTGTTCCGGGAACATCGGTTTTAAATTCATGCCGAAACGTGTACAGCTGCAATCCGATCGTTGTTTGCGCTTTTGCGGAAAGAACGATGGCAATAAGACCGAGGATAAATAAAACCTTTTTCATATGCAAAAATTATAAGAGAATAAATAAAACCTTTTATTGACACTAATTGATTGGTAACATACAACTATTAACACGGAACCATTATTCAAGGACTTCGGACTATCGGCTAAAGGCTAAAGGCGATCGGCTAATGACTATCGGCTAATGACTATCGACTAATGACTATGGACTATCAACTATGGACTGCCCACTGCCATACAGTACCATTCCGCTACGCGTACCATTGTGCGTTCCTCCGTCGATCACCAATTGGCCGTTCACCAGTACATAGCGAAAGCCTTTGGAAAACTGGTGAGGCTTTTCATAGGTGGCCTGGTCGGAGATGCTTTGCTGGTCAAATACCAGGATGTCTGCCGCCATGCCTTCTTTCAGCAGTCCGCGATTTTTGAATCCGAACTTTTGTGCCGGTAGTGAGCACATCCTGCGAATGGCTTCTTCCCAGCTGAACAGTTGCTGATCGCGCACATAACGGCCAAGCACACGCGCATTGCTTCCGTACCCGCGCGGATGCGGAACACCTTTGCCCGTGGCTACACCCGCGTCTGCAGCACACATGTTGAAGGGATATTTCATGATGTAGCGCACATCGTCTTCATTCATGGTATGATAAATCATCTGCGCGCCGCCGGCCTGCATCAGGTCAAGGATCGTTTCAGCTTCCGCCGCGGCCGTTGGCTTACGGCCTTTCATTAGGTTCACCTGTGAAATCGATTTTCCGTTGAGCAAGGTATCTGCTTCGTGATTTGCAATCATCGCGAAGTTGTAGTTGGAAAACTGGTAGCTATGCAGCTGTTCCAACATACCTGCAATTATGCGTTTATGCTCTATCGGGTCGAGTATGCGAACCTTCAGCGAGTCGAGTCCGCCCGACAGTGCCCAATTGGGTAATCGAATACCCAGGTTGGTGCTGCTGCCCGTATATGGGTATTGATCGATTGTAACATCGTAACCGTCGCGCCTGGCAGTTTCCACCAGCGCAATGGTTTGTTTCGAACGGCCCCAGTTGGCTTTGCCCCCAACCTTAAAATGTGATATTTCTACCGGTATATTCGCTGCCTTACCAATATTGATGGCTTCATTCACTGCGTCCAGCACGTTGTTTTCTTCGTTGCGGATATGAGAGGCATAAACGCCGTTGTAAGCGGCCGCAGTTTTTGCCAGGCCAATCACTTCTTCGGTATTGGAATACATACCCGGCAGGTAGATGAGCCCGGTGGACAAACCCACTGCTCCTGCACGCATGGCCTTTGCTACCAGGTCTTCCATTTGTTGTTGCTCTGCCGGACTTGCAAACCGGTTCACCTCGCCCATCGCCAGCCGCCGAACGGTATTATGACCCACCAATGAAGCGATATTGATGGAGGTATGCATGCTGTCGATCCGAAAGAAAAAAGTTGCCAAATCATCGGCCGAACCGCCACAGTTACCGGTTACCACGGTAGTAACACCATCATGGATATAGTTATCAGCCGTAGGTCTCTGAAAAATACTTTCTTCAATGTGTGCATGCACATCAATAAAGCCCGGTGTTACCAGCAATCCTTTCGCATCAATCACGCGCTCCGCAGTGCCGGGCAGGTTCCTTTGGATGGCTGCAATCTTTCCGTCTTTGATGGCGATATCGGCATAATACCAGGAATTGCCGCTGCCGTCGATGATTTTGCCATTGCGGATAATAATATGGTAGTTCGGCTGACCCAATGACAGCAGGGGGATAAGAAAAATACACAGGAGCACGCATTTATGCATATCGCTTGATTTATTCGCCGGGGTGATACGTTTTCTCCGCATGCGCCAGCACATCTTCTTTATAAAACAATACATCTTTGAATTTTCCCTTTGCGTAACGCTGCAATTGATCTTTGAAATGAGGAGAAGCCGGATCGCCGCTTTCACCGCCTGCCAGGAGCGACTTTGCCTTTATTTTTTCTCCGAATTCCACCGCACATATAAAACTGTTGCCATTAACGCCATATCGTTTCTTCGTGCCGGGAAAATAGCGTGCATTATACGATGGCAGCATGCCCCAGAGTGATGAAACGAATCCGACCGGAATACTCGGCTGCGCATCATCGTAGTTTTGTTCAATATCCGATGACACTCGCTGGAATCGGTTGATTTCGCCCCATGGGATCTCCCAGCTGCCAAATTTTTGATTCAGTTCCCTTACTACAGATTGTAAGGCATTCAAAAGATCAGTTCCCTTTGCCTTTGCGATGAAATGATCGGTCCGCTTTACCTGGTCTACATATTCATACTCGTCCTCGTCGGCGCTCTTCACTATCAACGGCATTAGCTTTTGTCCCCATTCGATGGCCAGTGTAGTGGCCACCGATGTTTCGCTGGTATGGAAATCCCAGCTGCGAAGCACAGCAACAGGAGCCGCCAGGCTTGCCTTCAGCGAATCATTTCCATTGGAGGCATCAAAAGCTTTCAGCAATGCAGGAACCAGGCGTTCGAAAGCCGTGAGATAAGTATCGTAGCCAGCAGTAATTACCTTTTCAATCGTATAGTCTTTTTGCCGGCCCAGGACGCGTACGGCATTCAACCCCCGAAAATTTTCGCCATCCGGTGCCATATAAGACGGATAGTCCGCTTTCTTTGGACTATTATCTCCGGCTACGGTAAATGGTGTTGAATTACAGTTTTGCAACCAACCATTCGGGGGGTTATAACTGTGCACCGATTCGTTGACGGGATGCAGTCCCTTCCATTCTGTTGCGCGTGTACTGCCATCTACCGGTCGGGCCCAGTCGATTTTTGGATCGCGGCGTGGAATGAAGTTACCATGCCAGTAAGCGATATTCCCTTCTGCATCTGCATATACCGTATTGTTAGAGGTATTGGCCAGCAGATCCATGGTCTTTTTGTAAGCGGCAAAACTGTTCGCTTTGGTGCGTTGCCAGCTTTGTACGAGTCCATTCAAGGATCTGTTATTAGCCTTCACACTCAGCCACCGGCCATCGCGCTTACCCATGATGGGTCCGTGATGGGTAAATAAGGCACGTATCATTTTGCTGTTGCGCTGCGCACCGTCTTTAAAGTAGATCGTAATATTTTTTTGCTTAACGGGGAGTTGCTTACCGTCGTAGCTGTATTTCCAGTTGCCGTCTTTACCGCTTATTTTTTCTGCGTAGAGGTCTGCAATGTCTACCGCACTGGACGTATGCATCCATCCGCAATGTTCATTAAAACCCTGGTAGATGAAGAACTGTCCCCAGGTGACGGCACCGTATACATTCAATCCCTGTTCACTTACCATGTGCACTTCCGGGCGAAAGTAAAAAGTAACATGGGGGTTGATGTACAAAATTGATTTATGTGAAGCGGTGACCGAAGGTCCAAATGCAAACCCGTTTGATCCCACCGGCGCTTCTTCTTTTGCAGGACGGAAAGCCGTCACTGCTTCCTTCCCATAAAACCCGGCAAGATCTCTTTCGCCCATCCCGGCAGTATTGATCGCACCGATGCTGCCATCTGTCCATAACAAAGGATACCAGGGCTGAAAGCGGTGCAGCAGGGCTGGTTGTACTTCGGGGTGTTTGTACAGATAATAATTAATGCCATCTGCAAATGCGTTCATGAGTTGTTGTAGCCAGGCCGGACTTTTCTTATAATCCGCCTTCGCCTCATTTGAGTCAATCACCATCCGTATTAGCAGGTCATTGTATAATTCCGAATAGCCCTTTACTTCCGCCATCCGCCCCAGTTTTTCAATATAATTCATCTCAACGCGCTTGAAATCGTCTTCGCATTGCGCATAGAGCAGGCCAAATACCGCATCCGCATCCGTTTTACCATACACATGCGGAATACCCCAGTTGTCGCGGATAATCGTAACCTTCTGTGCAGTTTGTTCCCAGCGTGCCGTTTCTGCGGGCGTAAATGCCTGCCCGAAGGAATAAAAAGGAAGAAAAACCAGGAAAAGCAGACGTTTCATGTCTTAAATGTACTGCATATTCGATTGCAGTCCGGCCGCCGTTCGCCCTTCTTCCGCAACTTTCCGGCCTGTGGTTTTGTTACTTTTGTACTGGCATCGGCCCGAACAAAAAATTGATTATGCAGTTGTACTGTCCCTCCCTTACCGAATACCACCGTCTTTCCACACTTGAAGTGAAAGTGGGTGACCTGCTTTTGGGCAATGGTCATCCCATTCGCGTGCAAACCATGACCACCACCGATACCATGGATACCATGGCTACAGTAGCACAATCCATCCGTTGCATCGAAGCCGGGGCTGAGTTGGTACGAATTACCGCGCCGAGTAAAAAGGAAGCAGAGAACTTACTCCATATTAAGAATGAGCTCCGCCGTCGTGGCTACCACACTCCCCTGGTGGCCGATATTCATTTCACCCCCAATGCTGCGGAGATTGCCGCCCGTATTGTGGAGAAAGTAAGGGTGAATCCCGGGAATTACGTCGACAAGAAAAAATTCGAGCAGATTGAATATACCGATGCGGAATACGCCGAAGAAATTGATCGCATTCGGGAACGGTTTACGCCGCTGGTAAAAATTTGCAAAGAATATGGTACGGCTATGCGTATCGGTACCAACCATGGTTCACTCAGCGATCGGATCATGAGCCGCTACGGCGATACTGCCAACGGCATGGTAGAAAGTGCCATGGAATTCCTGCGTATTGCCCGCGATGAAAGCTACCACAATATTGTGCTGAGCATGAAAAGCAGTAACCCGCAGGTGATGGTACAGGCTTACCGGCTGCTGGTGGAACATATGGATCGCGAATTCGGGGCCTGCTATCCCCTGCACCTTGGCGTAACGGAAGCAGGCGATGGAGAAGATGGCAGGATAAAATCGGCGATTGGTATTGGCACCTTACTCGAAGACGGCATTGGCGATACCATACGCGTATCCTTAACCGAAGATCCGGAGTTTGAAATACCCGTGTGTAAAGACCTGGTGAAGCGGTATGCGGTAAGAGGAGGAGGGGTAAGTGGGAAGCAAGCGATTCCCGTTGTTACAAAAGTTCCATATTCACCTTTCCAATACAGCCGTCGATCCAGTTTTGAAATTGGAAATATCGGTGGCAAGCAGGTTCCGGTGGTAATTGCCGATTTTATGCAGTCGAAAGACGTCCAACCGGAAGACCTGGGTTCGATAGGCTATCGTTATGATGCAGCCACTGATAAATGGTCGATTGCCGATGCTGCCGCTGATCTTTTATATACAGGTAAAAAAATACCGTCGTTCGCTTTGCCTGGCACCCTGAAAGTGATCGTTGATTATGATACCTGGCAAAATCTGCCCGACCGTTCCCTGGCCTACCCGCTCTACCAGGGCGCCAGCTACCTGCAGTTCAACGAACGTTCTGCAGTACTGAACTTCGTTTTGATGGATGCAGCCGATCCTTCATCAGAAGAAATCCTGCAGAAAATAAGAAAAGATGATACGGTTGTGCTTTGCGTATGGTCGTCTCATCCCCAGGCCATGCCCTCCGTACGTCGGTTTATCATTGAATTAATGAACCAGCACATTCAATGTCCCGTTGTCCTCGCGGTAGAAAGTCATCATACCAATATCGACGAACAGCTGATTCATTTTTCTGCCGAAGCAGGCGCTCTTTTCCTCGATGGTATGGGCGATGGCATTTGGTTGATGAACGATCCGTCCAAAATTGTCAATGCAAAAGTGAGTGGCCGAACTTACCTCGCTGCTGCCAATAACCATCAGTTCCTCAATAATACCTCCTTCTCCATCCTGCAGGCTACACGCAACCGCATCTCCAAAACAGAATATATCAGTTGTCCGAGTTGCGGCCGCACCCTCTTCGATCTGCAGGAAACAACGTCTAAAATACGTTCGGTTACCCATCACCTGAAAGGACTGAAGATTGCGGTAATGGGTTGTATCGTGAATGGCCCCGGCGAGATGGCGGATGCTGATTTTGGCTATGTGGGCAGCGGTCCCGGCAAGATTACACTCTACAAGGGAAAAGATGTTGTAAAGCGGAATGTGGATAGTGAAGTAGCAGTAGACGAGTTGATCACTTTGCTGAAAGAGAACCAGGTGTGGACAGAACCAACAAAATAAATTCCAATGGATTTTACCATTCAGGAAAGAACAGTCAGCGATTGTCGTCAATTGATCTTAGCCAGTCCGGATGGCCGCACCCAGGCAATCGTTTTGCCCGACTATGGCGCCCTACTGCATGCGTTTATTGTCGATAACCAGGGGCAGCCTTTCAACATCATCGATAACTATGCCGATGCCGCTGATATCGCTGCCAATCTTGCCATGAGCTACAAGAGCAGCAAGCTCTCACCTTTTGTTTGCAGGATTGCCGGTGCGCAGTACCAGTATGAAGGACAAACCATGGAATTCGCTGCCAGATTTGTAGATGGCAATGCGATCCACGGCTTACTGTTCAATAAACCCTTTCGGAAAATTGCCAGTTTTACAGACAGTGGCCGCGCCAGTGTACTGTTAAAATATGTGTACAAACAGGAAGACGATGGTTATCCGTTTGACTATGCCTGTGAGATCCGCTATACGCTTTTCGCCAATAACACTTTGCAAATCCAGACAACCGTAACCAATCTCGATGATCTGACCTTGCCCATGGCCGACGGCTGGCATCCATATTTCACCCTGGGTGGTGCTGCCAATGAATGGTTCCTTCAGTTCGCTTCGGACACCATGCTGGAGTTTGACGAGCGACTTGTGCCCACGGGTAAAAAAATCAAAGATGCCCGTTTTACTGAACCGTTCCGGTTGGGCGATACAGAACTCGATAATTGTTTTGAACTGGATCCACTGGAAGGCCAGGCAGCCTGTGTATTGCGAAACGATGCCACCGGTTTGCAGTTGTCGCTCTTTCCGGACAAAAGCTATCCCTATCTGCAATTGTATACGCCTCCCCACCGAAAAAGCATTGCTATTGAAAACCTGAGCGCTGCCCCCGACGCATTCAACAATGGAATGGGACTGATGATGTTGAAGCCTGGGCATACCGAGACTTTCACCGTATACTACCAGGTGGCATGCGGATAATTTAGATAATTTAACCATTGGTGTCCGTGGGAAAGTGATAAAATTCTTAAGTACCAACTTCGGGTAAGTGTTTCAGGGTCAAATAACAATTGGGAGCTGCTGTTATGAAGTTGACATCAGTACCCCGATAAGCCGCCTTCTTTTTCCGTGGGCTTTGTTGAACTGTAGAAATAGTTGTCGGCTGAAACCCTTGATACTGCCTGGCTTTAATAGGCAAAGGAAAAAGTAGCGGCGTTCGGGGTACGAAGCCCGCCGGCTTTGAGGCGATCTATTGAAAAAAAATAACCGGACAATAGTGTAATTTAACCATAAAATAAAGTCATGAAAACGCTTCGCCTTCTATTGCTCTGCCTTCTCCCCGTAATGATGCTCTCCTGCACAGATACCCGGGAGGAACTCACCATCCAGAAAAACGGCAAAGGAATGCTCGTCATAAAAACGGATATGGGCAAGATGCTGGAAATGCTCAAAGGATTCGGCGGAAAAGACATGGCCAACGGAGAACTGGATAAAGCAATGGATACAACAATGTGGATGAAAGATTATATCGACACGGCAAAAGATGCGACGCCGGAACAAAAAGCACTTTTCCGGGATGCCCAGGTACATGTGGCGCTGAACATGAAGGAAAACCTGGGTAAACTGGATATGCATTTTCCCTTCGCTTCCCTGGACGATCTGCAGAAGATTTATACTAATATGAACAGTTCCCAGGGCGGACTCAAAAATATGTTCAATGGAATGAATTCGAAAATGTCGGCCATGCCCGATCAGCCTTCACCCACACCGGAAAGCAAGGACGAGATGCCGCAGATCAGCAATGTGTACGATATTGTCATCAAAGACGGTCTTTATAGCCGCAAAGTGAATAAGCAACGATACGATGATTTTGGAAAGGCCATGAAACTGGACGACATGAAACAAATGGGTGGAATGCTGGGCGACCTGAAAATGGATTATACGCTTGAACTGAATTTGCCGAGGCCTGTAAAAAAGATCAGCAACCCCAAAGCGGTACAAAGTGCCGACAAAAGAACCGTTACCCTTACCAACGACCTGATGGAAGTATTTCAACATCCTGAATTGCTGGCATTGGAAATCGAATACTAGCGAATATCGCTTCAACCAATCACCGCATACATGTTTAACCGCTACGGCTGGTACCTGTTTGCCGCTGATCTCGCAGCTGAGATACTTGCCATTGCCTTTGGTTTGTCGCAGGTACAAATGCTCACAAAGCCCTTGCTGATGCCATTATTGCTGGGCTGCTGGAGCTGGTCGCCTGTTTCCAATAAAGGCTTCTGGATCCCACTTGCGTTGATTTTTTCCTGGGCCGGCGATATCCTTTTAATGGGAAACGACCAGCAGCCTGCCTGGTTTATGGGTGGTATCGCCGCTTTCCTCCTCGCGCATATCTGCTACATAGTTTTTTTTATAAGGTTGCTGCGCAAAACGGAAAATGCATTTCGACTGAGGATGGTCCCGGTACTACTAACAGTGCTGTATGTGGGCTTTTTATTGTATTTGCTATTGCCGCATGCCGGCCACCTGCGAATGCCCGTTTTTGTGTATGCCTGTGTAATCGGCACTATGCTGCTCACGGTACTGCATGCGTTTAACCCGGCAGACGGAGATGCCCGCTTTTTCTGTGTTGCCGGCGCATTATTATTCGTGCTTTCGGATTCCCTCCTGGCAATTAATAAATTCTATCAACCATTTTCCGGGGCAGGCATAGCTGTTATGCTAACATACGGACTTGCCCAATACGGACTGGTAAAAGGCAGTTTGCTGTATCTTGCTGAACGGAATAAACAATAATTAACGTTACACCGGAGAGATTAACTGCCGCAAAAAAATTGATTATGATGCAAACGGATTTTTTAGTGATAGGTTCGGGTATTGCCGGGCTGACCTATGCGCTTAAAATGGCGCAGCGTTTTCCGGATAAAAAGGTAACGGTTATCACCAAAACACGTACCGACGAAACGAATACAAAATATGCACAGGGTGGAATTGCGGGTGTGTGGGACAATGAGAAAGACAGTTTCGATAAACACATTGAAGACACTTTGATTGCCGGCGATGGTTTGTGCAACCGCGAAGTAGTAGAGATTGTAGTGAAAGAAGGTGTTGAACGGATCCGCGACCTCATTGCTTGGGGAGCCCGGTTCGATAAAGATGCTGATGGCGATTATGCACTCGGCAAAGAAGGCGGGCACAGCGAGTACCGCATCCTGCACCACAAAGATGTTACCGGCAAAGAAATGGAACGAGCGCTGCTGGACACCGTAGCAAAGCAACCAAATATTGAAATCATCAAGCACTGGTTTGTACTGGATATCTTAACCCAACACCACATGGGTTTCCTCGTCACAAAAGCAACACCCGATATTACCTGTTATGGTGTATATGCCCTGAACCTGCAAAACAACCAGATCGAAACCGTACTGGCACGCATCACCCTGCTGGCAACGGGTGGCAACGGGCAGATATACCGAAGCACTACCAACCCCTCCATCGCTACCGGCGACGGTGTGGCGATGGTGTACCGTGCGAAAGGAAGGATTGAAAACATGGAGTTCATCCAGTTTCACCCGACTGCATTGTACGAAGCGGGTGTGGGCGGACAAGCATTCCTCATCACCGAGGCGGTAAGAGGCGACGGTGGAATATTGCGTAACAAAAACGGGGAAGCTTTCATGGAACGATATGATCCAAGAAAGGATCTTGCACCCCGCGATATTGTAGCCAGGGCGATCGACAGTGAAATGAAGATCACGGGTACTGAACATGTATACCTCGATTGCCGGCATATGGACAAGGAAAAATTCGTCCACCATTTTCCGAACATCTACGAGAAATGCCTGAGCATAGGGATAGATGTGACCAAACAAATGATACCGGTTTCACCCGCTGCACACTATAGCTGTGGTGGTATTAAGACCGATGAATGGGGACATACTTCGATCATGAACTTATACGCGGCCGGCGAATGTGCCAGCACCGGTTTACACGGTGCGAACCGCCTGGCGAGCAATTCGCTCCTCGAAGCCATGGTATTTGGCCATCGGGCTTACCTGGATGCCGCGGAGAAAATCAGTGCTACAACAATAGCAGCGGGCATACCCGACTGGAAAGCAGACGGCACAACGCATCCCCGCGAAATGATCCTGATTACACAAAGTCTGAAAGAACTGCAATTGCTCATGAGCGATTACGTGGGCATCGTGCGTACCAACGTGCGCCTGCAACGCGCGATGAAACGGCTGGATTTATTGTGGGAAGAAACGGAACAGTTGTACGAATCAACCACCGTGTCACCGCAATTATGTGAACTACGCAATATGATTACGGTAGCCTACCTCGTGGTGAAATGCGCGCAACTAAGGCATGAAAGCCGGGGATTGCACTACAATACAGACTACCCCGGCAAGAGTGAAAGGGCTCAAAATATTGTATTGTAAAGGATTTGCTGAATAGTACGGGGAAGAGGGTATATTTACCATGAACGATTGCCCATGTACTATCTTATTTATTGTCCCCTTTACCTGCTATCCCTTCTGCCATTGCGTGTGTTGTATCTTTTGGGTGATGCGGTGTATGGTTTGCTGTTTTACGTGGTAGGCTACCGCAGAAAGGTAGTGATGCAAAACCTTGCGATTGCTTTTCCGGGAAAGACGGACGCAGAGCGCCGCAAAATCAGCAAAGCTTTTTACCACCAGTTCGTCGATACGTTTATTGAAGTCATCAAAATGTTATCGATGAGCGAACGGGATGCGAAACGACGGGTAACCGGCGACTACGACGCGATTTGCAGGGCATTTGCAGCGGGAAAGAATATCCAGCTGCATGCGATGCACAATTTCAACTGGGAGATTGTACAATGGGCCGTAGCCAGCAACATCCCGGCGCCTTTCACGGGTGTGTACATGCCCATCAGCAGCAAACCACTTGATAGAATCTTTTATGATCTCCGGAAGCGTTTTGGCACCGTACTCATCCCTGCCACCCGGTTCAAAGAAGTATTCGCCAGCATGGCCCTGCCACGATATACACTTGCCCTGGCGGCCGATCAAAATCCAGGCAACCTGAACAGCGTTTACTGGTTACCGTTTTTCGGCAAACCCACAGCATTTGTAGCGGGCCCGGAAAAGGGAGCCCGGCAAAAAAATACCGCTGTGGTATTCGTTCATTTTTACCGGGTAAAACGCGGGTATTATCATTTTACAAGTGAATTGTTCACGATGGATCCCTGCAGCCTGCCAGACGGTACGATCACGGAGCAGTTCGTGCGCTATATAGAACGAAAGCTGGCGGAAAATCCCGCGAACTATTTGTGGAGCCACCGTCGCTGGAAGCATGCGTGGAAACCTGAGTATGCTGACCGATGGATCGCGGGCGGTCAACCTTTGCCGGCACTCGGTTAATTTTTATGCAGATGAACGAATAGCGAGTAATTTTGTGCATTACGATTTAAGTGTAGTGCATGTATTATTTTGTTTTCGCGTTGTTGTACCTGCTGTCCCTGCTTCCGCTCCGGGTTTTGTACCTTCTTTCAGATTTTTTCTATGTCCTGGTATATTATATCATCCGCTATCGTCGCACGGTTGTGGCGGCGAACCTGTTGATTGCCTTTCCTGAAAAGTCAGCTGCTGAACGAAGGACAATTGAGAAACAATACTTCCATCGTTTCTGTGACAACTGGATCGAATCCATCAAATTGCTCAGTATACCGGAAAAGGATATCCGAAAAAGAGTTACGGCCGATCTTACTGCCCTGGAAGCTTTACATGCTACGGGCCGGTCCTGTCATATTTTGCTCGGACATATGTTCAACTGGGAATGGGGTAATGCGCTGGTGACGCTGGCGAGCAAGTACCAGTTGCTTTGTGTATACGCACCGCAATCGAGCAAGGTTGTGGACCGGTTGTTTTTGCATTTGCGCCGTCGTTTCGGGAGCGTGCTTTTGCCTTTTAACGATATGCGCCGGGCCATGCTGCCCTACCGTCATAGCCAGTTTGCCCTTGCACTGATGGCGGATCAAAGTCCGCCCGGACCCGAAAAAGCCTATTGGATTGATTTCTTCGGCCGTCCGACCGCCTTTTTGCAGGGACCCGAACGTGGCGCCCGCCTGGGCAAGATGCCGGTGGTGTTTTTAACCTTTACGCGCCCACGCCGCGGTTACTACCATATGCAGGCCACACTACTCACCGATAATGCTGGCGAAACTAAGGAGGCAGGACTCACTACCGTGTATGCCCATGCGCTGGCAGCAAATATCCGGCAAAACCCCGCCGGGTATTTGTGGAGTCACCGGAGATGGAAGTTGGTGAAGGAGTAGTAGGCAGCAGGACTTTCAAGTTTTTGCAATTGTTCCCAGAATTTTTGAGACATACATTGTTTGCCTATAAATTCTTTGATGATTGGAGGCTGAATGTTTAAATTCGGTTAACCATCCCTTGAATGGTATCCTCACCCAATAAAACAACAGTACTTCGTTTTGCAGAAAGGTAGTACACCTTGCCGAATCAGGTGTTTTCACCTGAAACGGGCGTCCCTGCCGGTGTTACTTTTGACCGGTAACAATTAATATTTGAAAACCCTAAACGCTTATTTATGGCATTGGAACTCGAACTCGAACTGTTTTTCCGTCCTTCCGATTTGCAAAAATTAACAGACGCTCCCGGTGTAAAATCCATTATTGTTGGTGTCAAGGTTCTCCCTTCAGACTTTCCCACTGATGGATCTGCCGGCTTGCTGGTAGCCTACGCCAAAGGATATGACGGAAGTAAAAATCAAATTGAAGTCAACGGGGTGCCCTTTGAGGCACTTGGTTGTCCCACTCCGTGTAAACCCGGTGGTACGTTCGATTGCGGGGATGAGGCAGAAGCCACGTTGAAGAAGTTTGAGTCGTCTGGGGTATTAAATAGTATACGATAGCGAGGTTTGAGAGCTTTTTTGGGAAATTATTTGGAACCATTATCATATCTGGTCTTTGTTATAGTATTCGCTATTGAATACAAAAGGACCAGAAGGGTACTCTATTTGTCGCTACTGGTTTATTACCTGGCCGCCTGTTCCATTATCTTCCCCGCGTCTGTCATTGCTTTCGATCCGAAAGGAAACAACAATACGTTATATAACATCCATTATATTGTTTCCATTGTTTTTTTAAGTTTCTATTTTGTAGCCATCATAAACATACCCCGTTTTACCCGTTTTGCTGTGATTGGGACACTGGCAGTGACAAGCGTAATTCTGTTTGGGTGGTTGCGCAGTCCCGATGTGTTCAATAGTTTGGGTTGCAGCGTTTTTTTTCTCCTGGCGGTATTGTATTGTTTTATTTACCTGCGCCAGCTGTTGAAAGATCCGGGAGAGGAGAGAATTATGGCAAAATTTGATTTCTGGTATGTGTCAGGTTCGTTCTTATATTTTTCAGGTGGATTTTGTATCGTCGCCTCGTACAAACACCTGACAGCTATTATCCCTGAAGCGCAACAATCAATGTTGGCAAATATTTGGTCGCTACAGAACATTCTTTTGTTCATAAGTTCGATGGTTACTATATATGGTTTGATATGGATGGGATATACGAAACAGTTGCGATAATTTGCATTTTCTGTATTGTATTGCTGTTGGCGGCAATTGGAATTATATTGATGGTCTTTACACATCAAAAGCGCCAGACGCAGCATCTGCGCGAAAAGGAAGGGTTAAAACTGGCGTTTGAAAAGGAAATTCTTTCTGCCCAGCTTGAAATCCAGGAGCAAACCCTCAAAAATATCTCCCAGGAAATTCACGATAATATCGGACAGGTGCTGAGCCTGGCCAAGCTGAATGTGAATACCATGGACTGTGACCAACCGGAAAACCTGAAGGGAAAAATAGCCGACAGTAAACATCTTATCAGTAAAGCCATCCAGGACCTGCGCGACTTGTCGAGAAGCCTCAATAGCGATTATGTTATCGATATGGGCCTGCTCCGTTCTGTGGAGTACGAACTGGAAATGATTAGAAAAGCGGGCGCTATTGAAACAAAGCTGCAGGTCGAAGGCAAACCCTACCGACTTGAACAGCAGCAGGAACTAATCCTCTTCCGCATCGTGCAGGAGATATTGCATAACATCATCAAACATGCAAAGGCAACGGAGATTGTGGTGCAGTTTGGTTTTGACGCAGACGTTTTCAAACTGTCCGTTGCCGACAATGGCGTAGGCTTTGACGCCAGCAAACTGGAAAGCGCGGATTACAGCGGGTTCGGACTCGGTATCCGCAATATGTACAACCGGGCGAAAATGATCAATACAAAATTCCAACTGCGCAGTACCAGCGGAGAAGGTGTTTGCATTGATCTCGAATTACCCGTTTCCTTAAAAGTTCAATCGTAACCCATGCCCGTAAAGGATTTTGATGTCGTACTTGTAGATGATCACGTGTTGCTGCGGAACGGACTGGCTAAGCTGGTCGACAGTTTTGGCGGCTACCGCGTCCTCTTTGAGGCCGATAACGGAAAGGATTTTACAGAAAAGATTGGCTTGCATGCAATGCCTGATATCGTACTCCTCGATATCAATATGCCGGAGATGGATGGGTACGAAACTGCCTTGTGGCTGCGCAAGAATTTTCCGCTGGTGAAAATCCTGGCCCTGTCGATGTACGATAATGAAAACGCCATCATTCGCATGTTCAAAGCCGGCGCCAAAGGGTATATCCTTAAAGATTGTGAGCCTTCGGAACTACGGGCCGCACTGGATGGCATCATGCACAAAGGATTTTATTATTCAGAGCTGGTGACGGGGCGACTCATTCATACCATCAACAAAATGGATGACGATCAGCCGGGCGGCGGTCTTACCCAACTCAGCGAACGCGAAATCGAATTCCTGAAGCTGGCCTGCTCTGAACTCACCTACAAAGAAATTGCGGAGAAGATGTTCCTCAGTCCGCGTACCATCGATGGCTACCGCGATGCCCTGTTTGAAAAACTCAATGTCAAAACACGGGTGGGACTGGTGATGTATGCGATTAAGAATGGAATCTTCAGCCTTTAGGCGTAGGGTATTGGCCATTGGCTTTTGGCCGTTGGTTTTGATACACAAAATGTCTGGCTTTAGCGCTGTTGGCATGTATTCGACGA
Source organism: Bacteroidota bacterium (assembly GCA_028876035.1). GTDB lineage: Bacteria > Bacteroidota > Bacteroidia > Chitinophagales > Chitinophagaceae > JACMLD01. The sequence continues at coordinate 1,426 of JAGWTK010000002.1, read as the reverse complement.
ATCTCGATAGCCCGCCGCAGGCGACTAAAAGCTAAAGGCCAACAGCTAACAGCTAGTTCAAAACGCTGTTCTCCTTCGCCACTTCAATCTTTTCCTGTTCCTTAATCTTCGACCAACCGCCCTGCACATTATGTAGATTATGGATGCCCTGGCGTTTCAGCAATGAAGCCGCAATGACACTTCTGTAACCACCCGCACAGTGCAGGTAGATGTTTTTGCTTTCATCAAGGTGGGCCATGCTCGCTGGATCGGTGAGATCGGCCAGAGGAATGTTCACAGCACCTTTTACATGTCCGTCGGCAAACTCTGCTTCGCGGCGCACGTCTACTACCAGTGCACGCGGGTCGTGCGGTAAATCCATCGCCAGTTCATCCGCTTCAATGTCAACAATCATGTCCATCTTCTCGCCCGCTGCCATCCATGCTTCGTAACCGCCTTCGAGATAGCCGCTCATGGTTGAAAAGCCAACGCGCGCCAGCCGGATGGCTGTTTCTTCTTCTTTACCTTTAGCTGTTACGAGCAAAATGGTTTTATCAAAGGGAAGCAGCATGCCCGCCCATTCTGCAAAGCGTCCGTCAAGTCCAATGCTGATAGAACCGGGTACAAAGCCCTGAATAAATTCGGCCGAATCGCGGGTATCTACCACAAGGGCATCAGCGGCGGCAACTGCCATTTTAAAAGCGCTTACGGATAGGGGTTGCAGGGCTTTCGCAAGTATGCGGTCAAGGCTTTCGTACCCCTCTTTATTAATCTTTGCATTCACCGGAAAGTATTGCGGTGGCTCGGGCAACCCTTCGGTGACTACCTGGATGAACGCTTCGCGCGACTTTGCCTGGAGTGCATAGTTGCTGCTTTTCTCTGTGCCAATGGTACTGTGTGTTTCGGGACCAAGGTTCTTGCCACAACTTGAGCCAGGACCATGTGCCGGATACACGAGTACATGGTCGGGTAATGTCATGATCTTTTTTTGCAGGCTGTCGTACAACATGCCGGCCAGATCCTCGGTCGTAAGTGAAGCACCTTGTTGTGCGAGGTCGGGCCGTCCTACATCACCGACGAAAAGAGTATCTCCCGAAAAAAGCGCATAAGGATGACCGTTTTCATCTTTGAGCAGGTAACAAGCCGATTCCAGTGTATGTCCTGGTGTATGCAGCACTTCGATTTCCAGTTTACCCAGGCGGAAGGACTCGCCGTCTTTGGCAACAGTTACAGGATAGGCTGTTTCTGTGCCAGGGCCATAGACAATGGGCGCGCCCGTTATCTTCCCCAGGTCGATATGACCACTTACAAAGTCTGCATGAAAATGGGTTTCAAAAATATAGTGTATGCGTGCGTTCCGGCTTTTGGCCAGTTCGGTGTAAACATCGGTGTCTCTTAAAGGATCAATCACAGCGGCCTCACCTTCACTTTCGATATAATAAGCCGC
>JAGWTK010000196.1 GCA_028876035.1 Bacteroidota bacterium | reverse complement strand
AGTAACCATGCATCTTCTTTGTTTAAATCATCCGCCGTTGCATACACCTCGTAACTAAACCTGAAATCTGATTTATTCATAGACCTCTTTGTTTACTGCGGCAGTTTTATGTTTAATGAATTCTTCTAAACAGCCTGTTCCACCGAACGCCTTTCTCCCAGCTCATCCAAATCAGCCAGGCTTGTCCTACTACATGATCCTCCGGTACAAATCCCCAAAAGCGGCTGTCCTGTGAACCATGCCTATTATCGCCCATCATCCAGTAATAATCCATCCCGAATGTATACTTATTTCCTTCAATGCCGTCGATATACAGTTTGTCGCCCCTCCACTCGGAGCGATGGTGTTCGTATACATCGATAATGCGATTATAGATCGAATAGTTTTCTGGTGTGATGGTAATAGTGCTTCCTTTTTTGGGTACCCAAATCGGGCCATAATTATCGACCGACCAGTTTGTATGAATGGTATCATAGGGGAAATCGGTGCGATCGGAAATCTGGTACAGGGTGACAGATTTTGCGAATCCTGTTTTAATCATCTTATCACGTGCTTCGTTGGTCAGCAGCATGTAATAGGAATTCTTTCCTTTTTCGGGGTTGGCAGCAAATTCCTGTTTCTCCGGATCCATATCCACATTGTATTCTTCCTTCATGATGGTGGCATCCAGTTGCTGGCCGTTCGTTTCTACCTCATACTGCATTTCAGAAGCGGGTGGTTGATAGGCAGGTTGTCCGTTTACAAACAATACCCCGGCTTTCAGTTGAAGTGAATCACCTGGTATGGCTACGCAGCGTTTTACATAGTTTTCTCTTTTGTCGACCGGTCGCACGGTAAGCGGATAAGAATCAGGGTCGGCCAGTATCGCCTGGCGGCCCAGATCGCGGTTCCCCCGCCCCAGTTCTTTACAAACCTGGTAATAAGGTCTTGCCGATAAATAGTCTTCCTTGTTGATCATGGTATCTCCGGCAGGAAAATTGAAGACTACAATATCATTGCGCTTTACCGGACTGGCAAACCAGCGGGTGTAAGGGATTTTGATCCATTCCAGGTAGGATTTGGTGAGTCCGCCCGGCAATGTAGCATGCACAAACGGAACAGAAAGCGGTGTATTGGGGATACGCGGTCCATAACTGAGTTTACTCACAAAAAGGAAATCGTTTACGAGCAGTGTTTTTTCCATGGACCCTGTAGGGATGGTATACGCTTCAAAAACGAAGGTGCGAATTAAGGTGGCAGCTACTACTGCAAATACACCTGCATCGATCCATTCGCGGGTGCCTGTTTTTTTATACGATTTTTTAACGCCTTCCGCTCCGATAAAGCGGGTATCTTTATGCGGGGCGATGTACGGAAAATAAAAAAAGGGCACAAATGCGGCAAGCGTGTGCGATAAAAGCGAGAACTTTCCGAAGAGTTTGACCCATTCGATAAAAATACCCATGGTAATAAACCAGCCGGCAACAGGAATTAGCTGCAGGATGGCCCAATAGGTAGGGCGGCCTGCTTTTTCCTGCATTACCCAGGTGTTGTAAAAGGGTACATACGCTTTCCAGGAGGGGATTCCGGCCTTTACAAAAAGCTTCGAAAGTCCCCAGGAAGGCAGTAAAACCAGTAACACTGAAATCAGGTAAACAACAAATAAATCATGTGCGGGCATGTGCTCGTTTTTGAATTCCGGCAAAAATACCAATCTCCGTGTAATACCCTAATATATTAATTAGGTGTATTCACCTGTGATGAGTAGAGAATTAAGCGGGATCATTACAGCGGGTTCGTATTAATTTTGAAAAATTGCGTTAACATTTTTTTTGCATGCAGCAATTCAGTATCCGCGACGTTGAGAATTTAAGTGGAATCAGGGCGCACACGCTTCGCATGTGGGAGCAGCGTCATGGTTTGCGGATGTGCAAGCGGAAAGAAAGCCTTCACCGCTATTATGACAACGATGACCTGAAATATATCCTGCGCATTGCCTATCTCTACCACAATGGCTACCGGATATCCCGCATTGCTGCTTTATCGGAACAGGAAATCACCCGTCTTGCTTCCAGGCGGTTCGGAAATGATGAATATGAGGTAATTGTTAACCAGTTAATAGAAGCGATCCTGGACTACGACCATGAGACCATCGACCGGGTGCTGCATACTTCGGCAGACGCCATGGGAATGGAACGTTGTATTGAGAAACTGATCCATCCGTTTTTGGATAAAATCGGGTTGCTTTGGATTACCGGTCACGTACTACCCGCACAGGAACATATTTGCAGCAATATCATTTTACAATTGATTGTTGCCTGCACGCAGCAACTACCTCCGGTTACCGGGCGTAGTAAAAAAGTCCTGCTGTTTACTCCTGAAAACGAAATGCACGAAATTCCCATCCTGATTGTTCAGTACCTCCTGAAAAAAAGAGGGGTACAAACCAGCCTGCTTGGGAAAAATGTATCAGAAGAAACCCTTGCACTCTGCTGCAGGCAATTACAGCCTACCCATTTGTACGTGCACCTGATTACCAATTTCACCCGTTTCTCCGCCATCGAGTATTTGCAAAAGCTTGCCAATACCTATCCCCAGCTGCATATTTTTGCTTCCGGACCTTCCTTCAAATCAAACGGAAAATTGCCTTCGCAGGTTCAGTTGTTGCGCAGTTTTGACGAAGTATTGCAGCTCGCTGAGAATGCCCGGTCTATTTTCGCGGAATAACGTTTGTAATAATATCTTCCCGCGTAATAGTTTTGCCGCCAAGAATAACCAGGCGTTCTACCACATTGCGCAATTCCCTGATATTGCCACTCCAGTTATACGCTTTTAATTCATCGAGTGCCGCAGGTTCAATACCTTTTTTGGCGATGCCATATTCGCCGCAGATGTCTTCCAGGAATTTTTCTGCAAGCAACGGAACATCATCCCTCCGATCGTTGAGCGAAGGAACATGAATGAGAATTACGCTCAGCCGGTGATAGAGGTCAAGCCGGAAGTTTTTTTCCTCCACTTCCTTCAACAGGTCTTTATTGGTAGCTGCCACTACCCGTACATCTACCGTAATGTCTTTATCTGCCCCTACCCTGGTAATTTTCGCTTCCTGCAGGGCGCGTAATACTTTGGCCTGCGCACCCAGGCTCATATCACCGATTTCATCGAGGAACAAAGTGCCGCCATGCGCCTGTTCAAATTTGCCGATGCGCTGTTTAATGGCCGAAGTGAAGGAACCTTTTTCATGACCGAACAGTTCACTTTCGATCAATTCACCCGGTATGGCTGCACAGTTGACTTCTACCAGCGGACCCGTTGCCCGGTTACTTTTTTCGTGTATCCACCTTGCCACCAGTTCTTTCCCCACCCCGTTTTCGCCCGTTATCAGCACCCGCGCTTCGGTGGGGGCCACCTTTTCGATGGTTTCCTTGATTTTTGTAATCGGGGCCGAAGCACCAATCATCTCCTGTACCCTGGCTACTTTACGCTTGAGCACTTTTGTTTCCGTAACAAGGCTGGTCTTGTCCATCGCATTGCGGATGGTGATCAACAGCCGGTTCAGATCCGGTGGCTTCGAAATATAATCGTAAGCGCCTTTCTTGACTGCTTCCACAGCTGTTTCGATGGTACCATGGCCCGATATCATGATAATGGGTACATCGTTGTTTATTTCCCGCGCTTTTTCCAGGAATTCAATGCCATCCATTTTCGGCATTTTAATATCGCAGAGTACCACATCATAGGTCTTCTCCCGGAATTTTTTCAGGGCCTCTTCCCCGTCGCCGGCTTCCTCCATTTTGTAGCCTTCATAGGATAAAATTTCTCCCAGGGTCTTTCGAATCGCTTTTTCATCGTCGATGATCAGGATGGTTGACATGCTTTTGCTCATTGAAGGTCAAAAATAATAAAATACCGGTGAGAAAGGGTTGGGAAAGGTTTAACAGTTCCGGTTATGGATAGAAACTAGTTTTTAGTCCTTAGTCCTCAGTCCTCAGTTCTAGGTCGGCAGTCTGAAGTTGGTGGCTCGTGCTCCGTTGCGAAGTGTTCATGGTTCGAGGTTCATAGTTCTTTGTTCACCGTTCATGGTTCACTGTTCATGGTTCATTGTGCAGGGTTACCGAATTTATTGCCCAAGGCTAACCGCAGGAACTAAGCGTAACATCCGGCCTGTTCGCTCCGCCTGGGGCCTGTAGCATGAAGCTTCAATCCTGTATTAATCAAACTTACCAATGAGAAAATCCTTTTTAATCCCCTTGCTTTCACTCGCGTGTCAGACTCCTGCAACAGAGAAGCAGATACCGAAACCTGCGGTTACGCAATTGGCAACGACTATGGCCGGTAAACCCTGGAAGACGATTGGCGAAATACCGGTTCCTCCCGGGTTTGAAAGGACCATTAGGGCAGACGGCAGTTTTACAGCCTGGCTTCGACGCCTGCCGCTGCGTGCCGATAAAACGGTGTATTTGTACAACGGATGGAAGAAGCGCAACCAGTCGGCCCAATATGCGGTGATTGATCAACCGCTGGCTGGCGGCGAACTGGAGCAGTGTGCAGATGTAATCATCCACCTTCGAACCCTGTATTTACTCAGTGCAGGAAAAAGATCGCAAATCAGGTTTTCCGACAATGCAAAACATGAATATACACTAACTCTTAATGCGGGCGCACAGCAGTTGCAGCAATACCTGGTCACTGTTTTCGCGCGATGCGGCACGGCATCACTTGAAAAACAATTGCCGCTGGTACCTGCTGGCTCAGCAGAAGCGGGCGATGTTCTGATTAAAGGAGGAGCACCGGGTCATGCTATGCTCATCGCTGATATGGCCAAAGACAAAAATGGTCATACCATTTACCTGCTGCTGCAAGGTTATATGCCGGCACAGGACATGCATGTAGTGATCAACCCGCTGGCAGCTGCCATAAGTCCGTGGTACCGGCTCGACACGACCGAGATTGAAACCCCGGAGTGGACATTTAGTGGGAATGATTTGCATAGTTGGGAGAGGCGATAATAGTTAATGTGCAAATGTGAAAATGAGTAAATGTGGAAATGCAAGTCCGGCAGAGGAGGTTGGGCCGGGGCAAGATGCCTGATGGTCGTTCTATGGTGGAATGAGCGGACTGTATTAACTTTAATTACCTCTTTCCCAGGCCGGCGTATCAGGCAGCGCTATAGCTGAACTGCCATTTCACCAACCAATAAAGTATTTACCATGTGTAACCATCGCCATTCCTACGATCCGGCACGATGCATCATTCCACCGTATATAAGTAATAAACTGGCTGGAAGTCCGGATAAGAAAATTGCAGCACGCGCTATCAAAAATGCAGTAGAAACGGTTAAACTCCGGGCAAAGCGCGAGTTTTCGGGTGGACTCTCCGATGCGCAGCGGGCTTTGCTGCAACCAACGAAACCAAAGTCGAAGACGGCGAAACTGAACATGCAGGTATATGATATGCTGCATGGTACCAATCCATCCGCCGCGAAGCTTGTTTGGGATAATGGAACACTGAAGGGGAAGTCCGACAAACAGGTGACGAATGTAATTGCCGCCGGCACCGCCACCTGGGATTTCTATTACAAGCTGTTCGGCAGGAACTCGGTTGATAATAAGGGCTTACTTCTTCGTCATTTCGTTCATTATTCCAGTAAGTACAATAATGCCATGTGGGATGGCAGTGAGATGGTGTATGGTGATGGTGATGGGGTCATTTTCGGAGATTTTACAGCCGACCCGGATATTATTGGCCATGAACTAACGCATGGCGTAACACAATATGAATCCAACCTTGCTTACCACAATCAAAGCGGTGCCCTCAATGAATCGCTTTCTGATGTGTTCGGTATCATGGTAAAACAGCGCATGCTGAACCAGGATGTAAAAACGGCGAACTGGTTGATTGGCGAAAACGTAGTGCGCGGCAGTAAGTATGCGTTGCGCAGCATGAAGGCGCCCGGTACTGCCTATGTTAATCATCCCCAGCTGGGCACAGACCCACAGCCTGCCAGCTTTGATAAATATGTGAAACTGCCCGACACTTCCAGTGGCGACTATGGAGGTGTACACATCAATTCGGGCATCACAAATTTTGCTTTTTATAAGGCTGCCTTCGATATGGGTGGGTTTGCCTGGGAAAAGGCTGGAAGGGTTTGGTATGCGGCCATGACCGACAAGACACTGCAACAAGAAGCAAGCTTTAAGGACTTCCGGGATCTTACGATCAAACAGGCAGGAAAAATATTTGGGAAGAATAGCCTTGAACAAAAAGCAGTAACCGCCGCCTGGAAATCGGCCAAAGTATAACCAAGATGAAAATAAAGCTGGTCGAAACCGGTGGCATTGTGCCCCTGAACAAAGAAGCCGAAGCCGAGACAGAATGGACAAAAGAAGAATGCGAGCACCTGCTCAAGCTGATTGCGTCCAATACCGCCGGCTCAGCCGCACGCGACGCGATCTCTCATAGCTTAATTGTCAATCGAAAAGAAACGCCCATTGACCTTAGTAAACTGCCAGCCAAATACCGCACCTTGTTCAACCAACTCCTAAAGGACATGCACTATATGCCTCGTTAAATAGCGGATTGAAATTTGCAGAAAATTCACAATCAATCATTTGCAAGTTTCTATTGAATGTCCAGCCGGCTTATCTTTTTCGTCGAAAAGTCCATTTGACCGCTTGACATGTTCAATTTTGGCTATTATTTTTGATGTATCCGATAAACTAAAACGATACCTATGAATGCAAAAATCAATTCTCAGCGCTCTGTAGCGGATTTCTCCGTTTGGCAAGTCGCAGGCCGGCTTGTATTGCTGGCAGCCATCTTAATGGCATCAGGCTATTGTTTCCTGATCACCTCGAATGCCATCGCTAAGTTGCTTTCTCACTAATTTATTATTTGAATAACGTTTGCCGTAACCGGTTCCGGCAGCTAGTTTTTTTATATCACCCCAAAAACAAAACAAAACCAAAAGGCCCCATTTATTGGGGCCTTGACTATTATAGGGTGTACCAGTTTTACTTCTGCAGGTACATTACTTCTTTGGCAAGCTTTACCGTGCGGGCAACATCTGGCAGTGCGAGTGCCACCAGGTTGGGTGCGTAGTGCAGGGGAGCATCAGCGGCCGTGATACGGCGGATGGGAGCATCCAGGTAATCAAAACCTTCTTTCTGGATCCGATAGCTGATTTCTGCTGAGATAGACGCGAATGGCCATTGTTCTTCCACAATTACCAGGCGATTTGTCTTCTTAACGCTTTCCAGGATGGTCAT
>JAGWTK010000195.1 GCA_028876035.1 Bacteroidota bacterium | reverse complement strand
AGCAACCCAACCGTTTTTAAGGTAACCGTTTTACCGCCTGCATTGGGGCCCGATACGACAAGAATCCGGTTCTTTTCATCGAGGGCGATATTAGTTGGTATCGTGGGCTTTTTATCGCGCTGGTTATAGAGATACAGCAGCGGGTGATGGGCCTGTACCAGTTGTACCAGGGCGCGGTCGACTACCTGTGGAAGATTGCCATTCACATCAGCTGCAAGTTTTGCCTTGCCGTAAATAAAATCGAATTCACCCAGGATATTGTGGTAGGTTTTGAGCAGCGCGGCATACACCGATAAGCGGCTGGTCAGTTCGCGCAGAATGCGGTACACTTCTTTCTTTTCTTCGTTCTCGAGCGAAAAGACTTCGTTGTTCAGCTCAATGGTTTCCTCCGGTTCTACAAAGGCAGTTCGCCTCGTGTCACTTTCCCCATGGAGTATACCTTTCACCTGTCGTTTCTGTTCTGCATACAAAGCCACTACCCTCCGGCCATTGAGAAAAGATTCTTCAATGTCGGCTACATACCCGGCTTTGTTCAGTTTCGATAAGACCCGATCGAAGACTTTCCGCAGCTCGTTTCTTTTACGGTACAAACTCATGCGGATGGCCATCAGTGCCTCGCTGGCATTGTCTTTTACATGACCGTTTTCGTCGAGTACTTCATCAATACAGGCGATGATTGCTTTTTCGTAGTAGGTTTCTTCGATAACGCGGGTGAGTGCAGGGTAGGCGCTGCGTTTCTCGGGGTCGAACCAGCGGAATATCTGCTGCAATGTATCTGCCAGGCGGCGGATATGCATAAAATCTTCACCGGTCAGTACAGCACCGGGGATCCCCAGTAATTTCAATTCACGACCGAGGTTGAGGGGATAATCGCCCGGAAAATATTGGGCGGTCTGAAGAATCAGCTTGAATTCATGCGTTTGTTGCAGCTCCAGGTCGATGTATTCTTTGCGCGTATGGATGCGCAGGCTGGCGGCTTTCTCCTTGCCATAGTCGGTCTTGCACAAGGCGCCCAGTAAGCCCTTGATCTTCTCAAATTCCAGTTGCACCAATGCCGATTCCGGGAAAAATTTAATCATAGCCTCCGTCTGCCTTTTCTTTGCAAAAGCGCAAAGGTAGGGCCTTTCGGGAGTTTTCCCCTCTCAAAAAACAGTATCTTAGAACAATGACGCGCATCACCAAAGCCCTGGGTTTACTGCTGCTTATGACCATTGGAACAACTGCCCTGACAGCGCAAAACAGCCGCCTTAGCGGGCTACGCAACGAGGTGATGGCCTTGTTCGGCAGTCAGCAAGGCGATTTTGCCCTCGCCTTCCGGGACCTCCAGACCGGCGATACCCTGTACTTCAATCCGCATCTCTCCTTCCACGCTGCCAGCACCATGAAAACACCGGTATTGATGGAAGCCTACCGGCAGGCGGAAGAAGGCAGGTTCAAACTATCAGACTCCATCGCCATCGTGAATGAATTCACCAGTATTGCAGACGGGAGTAAGTTTATGCTTGATTCGGCTGATGACAGCGAATACAGTCTGTACCAGCGCATCGGGCAGAAAGCGACCGTGTACGATCTGCTTTACCAGATGATCATTTACAGCAGTAACCTTGCTACGAATATTATTATAGAAAAAGTGGGAGCTGCTAACGTAATGAACACGATGCAGCAGCTGGGTGCCAGGGAACTCAAGGTGTTGCGCGGCGTAGAAGACGACAAAGCTTATGCGAAAGGATTAAACAATACAGTGACGGCATTTGATCTTTGCTTGTTATTCGAACAGTTGGGCAAGCGAAGTTTTATCAATCCGGAAGCCTGCGATGCCATGGTAAAAATATTGTTGGATCAAAAGTTCAATGAAGTAATCCCTGCGAAGTTGCCAGCAGATGTAAAAGTGGCGCATAAAACAGGTTTTATCACAGGGGTGCAGCACGACAGTGGCATTGTTTTCCTGCCCGACGGTAGAAAATACGTGCTGGTGATTTTGTCGAAGAACCTCGCCGACCGTTCATCGTCCATTGAAGCGATGGCAAAAGTATCGCTGGCCGTTTATCAATACATGCAGGGCCGGTAATAATGCCTGCTTAATTTTGTTCCCTTCTTATGAATCGATAAAACGTTGTTGCCATGGCGCTTCCCAACATCTTCTCCGCCCCGGTTACCGAAGAACTCATCAACCGGATAAACCGACTGCAGCCCGATACCCATCCGCAATGGGGTAAAATGAGTGCCGACCAGATGCTGGCACATTGCAATGTGAGTTACGAAATGGCTTTTGAAAACAAGCATGCAAAACCCAATCCCCTGATGCGCTTTATTTTGAAAGCACTCGTCAAGAACAAAGTCGTAGGCGAATCACCTTACAAACACAATTCTCCTACCGCGCCTGCTTTTATCATGAAAGGCAGCAAAGATTTTGAAGCAGAGAAGCAAAGACTAATCGGCTATCTCCGAAAAACGCAGGAACTCGGCGCTAACTGGTTCAACGGTAAAGAATCTCTGTCCTTCGGCAAACTCAGCAGCGGGGAATGGAGCAATATGTTCTATAAACATTTGAACCACCATCTGACACAATTTGGAGTGTAGGAGTTGGGCGTTGGCTGTTAGCTTTTAGCTGCCAGCTACTGGCATCCTCGGTTAGTGTAATGATTTCCTCTTCGTAGTTGAGCAATAGCAATTGGCAACTGGCCGCAGGGTACCCACTACCGGCATTCAATTTTGGAGATCGTATGGGTTCGAAGTCTGCCAAGGGCAGCTCCTGATTATCTTTCGTGTTTTGAAAAGCTTGTATCAAATATTGAGTACAACGACCTGCCGACATGATATTCTTACACCCATTTCCGTACCTGGCGAAGCACCATCCCTTTTAGGAGACAGTGCCGGGAAGTCAAAAAAGTAGCGCATTCTGCAAATCCAGACATCTAAAAAATCCAGCAATCAAGAAAGGTTATTGAATGAAATGCTCCAGGTGAGTCCGCGCAAATATCTTACCTCAATATATCTTACATCTTAAATGAATAAAGTATTGAGTAGAAAGGAGCAATACCAGTCGGCCTAACGCGCCTTTTCCTGGTTTTCCCTTTTACATTTTAAATATTTACTTACCTCTCACCTCTTACCCCCTTTCTCCTCCACCCTCAGTTCCTCCCAGGGCGTTGTTCCATCCTTTGCCCTGGTGAATTCGTATTTATCGGTTGACGCGATCACCAGCTCTGCTGTTGTATAAATGATACAGCCTTCCATCAGGTGACCGCCGATAGTGGCGCCGGTACTGTCGCTGATTGCAATATGGAGATGGGAGCCATTGCTGCTCACGGTGCCCGATAAGGATACAATTTCAAAATGCCCTTCTCCTTTGCTGGCGTCTGGCTGGTTCGCGAAACGAATGCTGTACCGGGTAACACTACCCACGGCGGCGGCAATCCAACCTGCCCTGATTTGTTTTTCTTTCACAAGTTGCAGGATGCCTTGTTGCAGGTCATCTCCGGGCTTCAGGCGAATAGCATATACTTCGGTGTTGTGCTGCATGGCGTTCTCATTTTTGCAAGCCCCCATCACAAGGGGGGCAATTAACAAATACTTAAATATCCGCATGAATCTGTTCTTTCAACTTTCCGTAAATATAGTTGTTGTTAAGGCGGAATGTTAGCGTATTCTTAAATCCGGCAACTGTCCGCCAACTTACAAAATGCCCCCGGTCACATCACTAATTTGTGCGAAATTTGAAACCAGTGGATAAAAGAACTATTATGCGATTTTTGATCATTCTTGCGCCCATGATGGCAGCCCTGGCTGCATTCGCAGGTTGCAACACACATTTAAACACAGCGAAAACTATGAATAATGGACTGAATGCCGCTGCAGCGCCTGAGCTCACCGGCACGAACACAAAAACAGACACGGCCACCTTTGGCACCGGATGTTTCTGGTGTACAGAAGCGGTATTCCAGGAGCTGGAAGGCGTATTGAAAGTAACCAGTGGTTATAGTGGCGGACATGTTGCCAATCCAACCTATGAGCAGGTATGTGAAAAGAATACCGGTCATGCGGAAGTGGTGCAGGTGGTATACGATCCCTCGAAGATCAGCTTTGATGAATTGCTGGAAGTTTTCTGGCAAACACATGACCCCACCACGCTGAACCGCCAGGGTAATGATGTAGGCCCGCAATACCGCAGCGTGATTTTTTATCACTCAGCAGAGCAAAAGCAAAAGGCAGAAAAATACAAGGCGGAGCTGGATAAGAGCGGCGCTTTCGCTAACCCGATAGTAACCGCGGTTGAGCCGTTCAAGAATTTTTATGCGGCAGAAAATTACCACCAGAATTACTACAACAACAATGGTTCGGCGCCGTATTGCTATTACGTTATCCGGCCAAAACTGGAAAAGTTTGAAAAGGTTTTTAAGAATAAGATCCGGCATTGACGGGTTGAAATAAGTGCTGTTTTTTAGCGGATGCACCGGTAGGTTACCGGTGCATTTTTTTGTTGGGACAGCACTGGTTAATGGCGTTCAAACAACCGGGGTCTCATGGCATTATACCTGGAACAGGCATGTTCCAATATCATTGTAATTGTTTTCAAAATTCCATTATTTTCGTGTTTTATTATGAAAAGGATCGAACTGGAAATAGTGGCGTTGTCGCACAGTATTACTCAAACACATTCCTATGCAGTGGTGCTGGGAGAAATAAACGGACTCCGGCGTCTGCCAATTGTCATTGGCGGATTTGAAGCGCAGGCCATTGCTGTTGCCCTGGAAAAAATGCAGCCCAGCCGTCCGCTGACGCACGACCTGATGAAGAATTTCATGCATGCTTTTGGGGTAGACCTGACAGAAATTATTATCAGCGACCTGCAGGAGGGCATCTTTTATAGCAAACTGGTATGTGTAAGCGAAAACGATACGGTTGAAATCGATTCACGCACCTCTGATGCGCTTGCGTTGGCGGTTCGTTTTGGTTGTCCTATCTATACCTACGAGCATATCCTGGAAAGCGCGGGCATTTTGATGGAAGATACCGGCAAGAAGAAGAAAGGCAGTGATGCACCCGCTAAACCTGTAAGCGAACATGCAGCCCAGGAAGATCTGAAAAGCATGTCGCTGGAAGAACTGCACACCCTGCTCACGGAAGTCCTCGAGCATGAAGACTATCTCCGGGCCATTGTAATTCGCGACGAAATCAACAGCCGCAAAGGATAGACCGGCCGTTGCTCCATTTATACCGTGATTGTATTTCCCAACTGCAAGATCAACCTCGGCCTGCAAGTACTGCGCAAACGCAACGACGGCTTCCATGATATTTGCAGCGCGTTCTACCCCGTGCCCTTGCGCGATGCCCTCGAGATCATAGTACGGCCCGACCTGGATATCCCCCTCCTGCACAACTATGGAATGACGGTGAACGGCGCTTCCGCCGACAACCTTTGTGTGAAAGCCTGGCAGTTGCTGAAAGAACATCATCCCACGATGCCCGCAGTAGAAATTCACCTGCTCAAAAATATCCCGATGGGCGCCGGACTCGGTGGTGGCAGTGCGGACGGCGCCTTCATGCTGCAATTGTTGAACAACCGGTTCCGGTTGGCCATTACCGACGCACAGCTGCGCAATTATGCTCTTCAGTTGGGTAGTGATTGTCCGTTTTTCATCCTCAACAAACCCTGTATCGGTAGCGGGCGTGGCGAATTGTTATCGCCTGTTGAACTTTCGCTGGCCGGTTACAAACTAGTGCTGGTTTTTCCCGGCATCCACATCAACACCGGCTGGGCATTTGGAGCGCTCACACTACACCAGCAACATGCCGATTTGATAAGCACCCTACAATTGCCCGTTGACCGGTGGAAGGGCACGCTCCAAAATGATTTTGAAGTGCCGGTCTTTGCAAAGCATCCGGAACTCGCCGGCATGCTGGATCAACTGTACCGGTCCGGTGCTGTTTATGCTTCGATGAGCGGCAGCGGAAGTACATTGTTTGGCCTGTTTGCGCCCGGTGTTAATCCCGATGAAAATACCCTTCCTGCCAATAGCCAGGTGCTGGTGCTCTAGGCAATTTTCAGTAAATTTGAGAAAAGACCTGGCCGGATTTTTTATTAAACGCAGTACCGTATGGGGTTTTCAGGATTTGTAAGTTTACTCATTATTGGCGTCACCTCCATCATCTCTTATAAGGGCTTTGCCAGCAGCAGCTACTACGCACGCCTGGAATTTGAAGTAGAGAAAGTTCTTGTCTACCGCGATTATAAAAGATTGATCACTTCTGCCTTCCTGCATGTAAACTGGCAGCATTTCATCTTTAATATGGTGTCGCTGCTGTTCTTTGGGTTCGGACTGGAATCGGAACTGGGTCCGCTTAAATATTTTGCTTTGTATATGCTCAGCGCAATGGGAGGCAATTTGCTGGCCCTGATCATTCACCGGAAAAATCCTTCCTATAGTTCGGTGGGTTCATCCGGTGCCATCAATGGGGTGATCTTCGCTGCCATCGCCACCTTCCCGGGTCTTCATATCTTTTTCTTACCGGGCTGGATATTCGGCGTACTGTTTATCCTTTTTTCTGTCTATGCCATTCGTTCCGGGAAGCAAAACATCGGGCACGAAACACACCTGGCCGGTGCTTTAATTGGAATGTTCTTCGCCATCATTTTCAAACCATCTATCCTGCAGTACAATGCCATTCCGCTATTGCTGCTGTTTCTCCCTACGCTTGCGTTCATGATTATCATCATCACCAAACCACAGCTGCTGATGGTCAACAACTACTGGTTTATGCAGAAGTACAACTACACGGTAGATGACTATTACAACGCCAAACGCCAGAACCACCAGCAGGAACTGGACCGCATCCTCGATAAGATCAACCAACGGGGAATCAACAGTCTTTCCAGGAAAGAAAGAGAATCATTGGAAGAGTTCTCCAAAAAGTAAGAGGGCGGATGTAAGATATAAGATTTATTGATGTAAGATATTGGCGCAGACTCACCCGGAGAATTCGTTCAAAGACATTTCTTGATTGCTGGATTTTTTGATTTTTGGATTGTTTTCTTTGAGTTGCCCTGCTGCAAGGACTGAAATGTTCGCATGAAGGTCTTTGTACTTTGTACTCGGTACCAGATACCAGATACATTTAAGATATATAGAATTAGGTAGAACTTTCGCAACTTGCTTTTATTGCTGGATAGGGAAAAGGATTGTTATAGAGCATTCGGCACAGTAGTGAGTTAAATAGACTTTTTGTTGTATTTCGTCGGTTGAATCT
>JAGWTK010000194.1 GCA_028876035.1 Bacteroidota bacterium | reverse complement strand
CAGGAATACATTCGATATTAACGTAAGAAGGTTTGATGTGGCAGAAATCACCAATGGCAAGCTGAAACTCTGGTTTGATTTCAATCTTTCGAAATCCATTTTCTTCTTCGATCACAAATACTGGCTGAAGCCCAACCTCATTCCATTCAATGACAATAAGCGGCCCAAGCTTGAAGGTCGCGTATTACCGGAAGGCGCGAGCGGCCTGGTTACCGTGTATAATCAAACCGACACACTTTATGCGCTGCCCTGGGCTGAAGGTTATTATAAAGTAAGAGGAATCACTGCCGGTACCTATTCTATTAATTTCAAGGGATGGAGAGGTTACAAAGACACTACCATCACCAATGTAACCGTAGCAGCTACCGGCACTACAAAGGCTCCGACTGTAACGTTGCACAAATAATATTTCACCGTACGAACAAACCGCATGAACCGGCCCAATGGCCGGTTCTTTGCTTTGGAACTGTTTCAACCAATTGCCATCCGTTTTGTTCTTACCTTAGTCCACTTAGCAGACCCCCTTTTTACTGGCAATATGGCAAAGAGCAAACAGCCGTCGGCTGAAACAAGCACGGCTCAACAGGAATATATCGAAGTTTTTGGCGCGAGGGAACATAACCTGAAAAATGTTGACATCAGCATTCCGAAGAATAAAATGGTGGTGTTTACCGGTGTTAGCGGCAGCGGTAAATCATCACTCGCCTTCGATACCATTTACAACGAAGGGCAGCGCAGGTACATGGAGAGTTTCAGTGCCTATGCCCGTCAGTTCATTGGCGACATGGAAAGGCCGGATGTAGATAAAATAACCGGGCTCTCACCTGTGATTTCCATTGAGCAGAAAACCACCAATAAGAATCCACGCTCCACCGTTGGCACCATTACGGAGATTTACGACTTCATGCGACTGCTGTTTGCACGGGTAGCTGATGCGTATAGCTACAATACCGGTAAGCAAATGGTGAAGTTCAGTGAAGAAGAGATCATCGACAATATCTTCTCGCGATTCAAGAATAAAAAAATCACGTTGCTCGCGCCCCTGGTACGCGGCCGCAAAGGGCATTACCGTGAGTTGTTCGAAGACATCCGTAAAAAAGGCTATCTCAAGGCCCGGATCGATGGTGAAATAAAAGATCTCACCCCCAAGATGCAGGTCGACCGTTACAAAATCCACGATATTGAAGTGGTCATCGACCGCATGGCTGTAACGCCCGATATGAAACTGCGCCTCAGCCAGAGCGTGCAGAAAACCCTGCAGACCGGGAAAGACCTGATGTTCCTGCTCGTGAACGATGACAACAAGCTCGTTCAGTATAGCAAACAGTTGATGTGTGAAGACACGGGGCTTAGTTATGAAGAGCCTTCTCCCAACGCCTTTTCATTCAATTCGCCTTATGGCGCCTGCCCGGTTTGTAAAGGGCTGGGTACTGTATACCAGGTAGACATGGAATCGGTTATTCCCGACAAAAGCAAAAGCATCAGCGAGGGTGGCATCGCCCCACTGGGAGAAGAAAGGGAAGCCCATATTTTCAAACAGGTGCAACAGGTTGCAAAGAAGCACAAGATCAGCCTGGACAAACCCATCAGCGAGCTTTCACAAAAAGCCATGAATGTATTGTTGTATGGCACGGAGGATGCCGCTGCTAAAGACATAGAGTTTGAATTTGAGGGGAACAGCGGCAACGGGAATATCTACGACACCGAGTTTGAAGGCATTGTGATAATGCTGCGCCGCTGGTTTGCAGGCAGCAGCAGTGAAGCCCTGCGCGATTGGGTAGAACAGTTCATGGAATTGAAACCCTGCGATACCTGCGGTGGTACCCGGCTCAGGAAAGAAAGCCTTTGGTTTAAAGTAGACGGAAAAAATATTGCCGAGCTGGGCGAACAGAATCTGGACAAACTGATGCTTTGGCTGAAAGACATCGAGAAGCGCTTGTCGGCCAAACAAAATGCCATTGCCAAAGATGTATTGAAAGAGATCAGGGAGCGGCTACAGTTTTTGCTGGACGTGGGGCTGACCTACCTGACTATCAACCGTCCGTCTAAAACCCTCAGTGGCGGCGAATCGCAGCGCATCCGGCTCGCAACGCAAATTGGTTCGCAGTTGCAGGGCATCACCTATATTCTCGATGAACCTTCCATTGGACTACACCAGCGCGATAACCACCGGCTTATTACTGCACTGCAGAATTTGCGTGATATCGGCAACAGTGTATTGGTGGTGGAGCACGATAAAGACATCATGCTGGCTGCGGATCACCTGGTAGATATTGGTCCGGGTGCCGGCAAGCACGGCGGCCGCATTGTTACCCAGGGAAGACCAGCGGAAGTGGCCAGTCTGCATTCCGAGACCGCTAAATTTTTAGTTGGCGAACGTTCGATCCAGGTGCCGGCAGAACGAAGAAAAGGGAATGGAAAATCGATCGTACTCAAAGGAGTGACCGGCAATAACCTCAAAAAAGTATCGGTAGAATTTCCGCTCGGGAAACTGATCCTGGTAACAGGTGTAAGTGGCAGCGGTAAATCAACGTTGATCAATGAAACACTCTACCCGATATTATCAAAGTACTGCTACGGTTCAAAAATGACGGCCATGCCGCACGAATCGATCAAAGGATTGGAGAATATCGACAAGGTGATTGAAATTGATCAATCGCCCATAGGTCGTACTCCCCGCAGCAACCCGGCCACCTATTGCGGATTTTTCACGGACATACGTACATTGTTTGCAGCGGTACCCGAAGCAAAAATCAGGGGCTATACCGCCGGCCGGTTTTCGTTCAATGTAAAGAGCGGTCGTTGTGAAGTATGCGAAGGCGGTGGCATGCGGGTAATAGAGATGAATTTTCTTCCCGATGTGTATGTGCATTGCGAAAAATGCAATGGCAAGCGTTACAACCGGGAAACCCTGGAGATACGGTACAAAGGCAAATCCATCAGTGATGTACTGGATATGACGGTTGATGAAGCGGTGGAGTTTTTCACCAACGTACCCTATATCTACCGAAAAATTAAAGTGCTGCAGGAAGTAGGACTTGGCTATATCACGCTCGGACAATCAGCGGTAACGCTGAGTGGTGGGGAGGCACAGCGCGTGAAACTCTCGACCGAACTCGGGAAAAAGGATACCGGCAAAACCTTTTACATTCTGGATGAGCCAACCACCGGTTTGCATTTCCAGGACGTACAACATTTGCTGGACGTACTCAACAAACTGGTGGACCGTGGTAACACAGTGCTGGTCATAGAACACAACCTGGATGTAATTAAAATGGCGGATCATATTATTGACCTGGGTCCGGAAGGAGGTGATGGCGGCGGCCGGATTCTTTTCCAGGGCACACCGGAAGAAATGGTGAAGAATAAAGAAAGTCATACTGCCCGGTTTCTCAAGGAAGAATTAAAAAAGTAACAACTGCTTTTGCATATGAAACGACTGCTGATAGACATGGATGAAGTCATCGCCGATACGACCGGTGGAATGGTTGCCTGGTACAAAGAAAAATTCGGAGGCGATATAGATTATGCAAAGATGCTGGAAGGGCAGTCGCTTGTGAAAGGATTCCCGGCAGAACACCAGGCAATAATACGGCAGCAATTTTTTGAACCTGGTTTTTTCCGGAACCTGCCGGTGATGGACGATAGTGTGGCCGTAGTAGAAGAATTGAATAAAAAGTATGAGGTGTTTATTGTTTCTGCCGCTACGGAATTCCCCAATTCCCTCACAGAAAAATATTATTGGCTGATGGAGCATTTTCCTTTTTTCCATTGGCAGCAGCTCGTGCTTTGTGGTGTAAAAAGCATGATTGAGGCAGATATCATGATCGATGACCATGTGCGTCACCTCAAAAATTTCCGGGGAAAACCCTGGCTATTTACCGCACCGCACAACCTGAACGAGGAGGGTTTTGAGCGGATTGACGGATGGAAAGACGCTGCGATGAAGTTGCTGTAGAGAGGAGCAGGAGTTTTTGCAGCAAAGTGACCGGGTGTTTTTTGCGCAGCTGGAGCGTTTTTTAGACGGAATGTGCGTTTTTTTATTTTGAATGGTTTTGCTGAGAAACAGCGAGTTATCAATTCTACTCAGAAGAGTTGCTCAGAAGAGGTCCTCAGAAGAGACACTCAGAACAGCTGCTCAGGGTGGTTCTTCTGATGAACTGGTCAGACGAGTTCATCAGGAGAATTCTTCAGAAGCGTTTATCAGAAGACTTCCTCAGAAAAGTTTATCAGACGAGCAAATCAGCATACATCTTCAGATGACTTGCTCAGAAACATTTCTCCGTCCACTTCCTCAGTTTAATTCATCAGAACAGTTAATCAGAAAAACTCATCCGGATAATTCTTCACAAATACCCTTCAGAGCTTTTCCGCTGAAGAAGTCCCCAGCTAGTTCATTACTGCTATACCCCAAAAACAAACGGCCCGCGAGTACTCGTCGCGGGCCGTTGAAGATACTGGATTGAAACAGCTATTTTATGTGTCGCCCAATAAGCAGTGGCGGGAACTGATTTATAAAATCTTTTTTTGTAAGGGTACGTGGTAACGATAGGGAACGGATCAGGTCTGTTAAACCGGATATCAGATTTTACGAATGTTCCCGCCGCTTATTGGCCATGTCTTACTGCAACACAGTCTATTTTATAGTAAGCGTCCCGTTTTCGATGTGCTCATCATCACTGAACACTTCGAACGTGTAACACCCCTTGTTAAAATTGGTAATGATAGTGGTTTGCTTGTTGCGGATTTGCGTCTGCTTCACCAGGTTTCCGTCTACATCAAACAAAAAAAACTGGTACACCTTGCCATCTTCACCACTGGCATTGAAAAACAAAGCTTCGTGATTTGCGCCCGGGTAGATCCGGATCCTGTATTTTTTACTGACAAGTAATTTATTCACAAGAATGCTGTCCTTCAGACTTCGGTCGGCTTGTACGCCGGCCTGCGCATCCGGTGCGGCAGCCAAAGCCAGCACAAAAAGCATGGACAGGGCCAGACCGCGGTGAAGGGTAGTTTTCATGGTGTACAATTAAAAAGATAAAAAAGGGTACGGATCAGGATATATACCAACAACCAACTTTCAGTTGAATGGCTGTACCGTTATCAGAACCTGATAACAGGACAACGGGTTGAATTCCGGTAACCATCGCCGCTGCTCAAGCGGAATCCAAGCTTGAAGCCAAATGTGTAGTACCCGTCTTTCTGACTGGGATCGCCACGCTTCTGACCCGGCTGGCCGTAATCCGGCGCGCCACCCGCACCATTATTGCTTTTATCATACATCCTGGCAGCCAGCGCAGCCTGGGCAGGTGAAAGATATTTTGCGAACAGGCTCTTGTCGATGTAAGTTGTACTAACACCATCAATATAATCCGTGAATGTCTTACGGTGAATTACCTCAAGAGAAAGTGTTACGTTGTCACTGAGCCAATACTTAACACCTACACCCAATGGTACATTCGGTTGCCACAATGAAAATTGTTTACGGTCAGGATATTCGGCAAAGCCCTGTCCTTCGAGGTGAAGTGGTCTCAGCTCAACGAGCTGGCCCGTTGCCGGATCAATTCCTTTAGGATTGAAATGGAATACACCCACACCGATTACACCATAAGGACGAAGCTTATGAAAAAGGTCATTGGGATCTTCTTCCAGGAAAACAGTTGGATAAACTTCTCCCACCAGGATGGCTTCCATGAAGTTCGACTGGAAATCCAGGCCGCGGTTCAAACGCGCTTCTTCCAATCCGCCTTTTCCGTTGATAATTTTGTCATCACCTTCGAGCTTGCCGAAGTTCACAGCAATCCTTGCACCCAGCCACTGTTTGGGATAATAGCTGTAGTGCAATCCAAAAGATACTTTTGTGAGCTGGAAATTGTTGTCTTTAAGAAAGGTAGTTCCCTTACCGAGGCGACCACCGAGGTCACCGAGAAAATTGGAAGGGCCAATAGTAACGCCTGCTTCTGCAAACGGACCATCATCTTCTACCTGTGCGAGCACTGCCTGCGGAGCCAGGAAACAGGCCATGACGAGCGCACACGTTCCCCCCAGGAAGTGTAAAAACTTTTTCATGAATACCAGATTTTAGTTTTCGAATGGTTATTAGGATTCGGGTACTAAAATAACATACCCCTTACAGAAGTACAAACGACGAATCAAATGTTGTGGTGTGTACGCAGCAAAAAAAATTATCGCGAACAGTATTATCCGCGCAATGCTTCGTGCTTTTACGAAAGCAGCATCTGTATATGTTCTATTCCATCCTCGGGATAAATTCCCCCGGTGGGAATAAAGCCGAAGGAAGCATAGAATTGCTTTAAATATAGTTGCGCACCAATGCGAATAGGCCCTTTTCCAAATAACGAATAACATTGCTCAATAGAACGCTGCACCAGCAAACGCCCCATTCCACTACGCCTCACCGTTAGCGATGTAAGCACACGTCCGATACTCATCTCTTCATACGCAAGCCCCGGTGGCAACAATCGTGTGTACGCTACCAGCTTACCATCCTGCCAGGCACATAAATGATAGCTTTCCTGGTCTTTATTATCGGCGTCCTGGAAAACACAATTTTGCTCCACTACAAACACTTCATTTCGCAACTGCAGTATTGCATACAATTCCGCGGGAGCCAATGCACCGAATGACTGGCAGCTCCAGCTGACCAGCGAACTTGTTTCATTAATATTATCCATGAAAATGAGGTATCGATAGCGTCATATCCAAATCGATGACACGGTTGTGAAGAATGGCGGGCGACCAGTTCATTGTTGCAAATATAGATCGGATGCGTTCGTTCAGGGAAGGATCAGGCGAACTGGTAAACAGCAAGGAAGCCATCTTTCCCTGCGCAGTAATTTTGAATCGAACGTTCACATAACCTTCTTTGTAATTGTCCTTTTTTTTGTCTTTATGTAGTTCGTACAAAATATAATCAACCGGTTCAAAAAAAGGATGCACAAAAACAGCCGACTTCACAATGCTGCACGACGAACCCGTGTACCTGCCACTGTCGTTATAACAATCTAAAGCCTCCAGCTTACCCTTCTTGTACAACTCCCTTGTGGCAGGCTTACCATTAGTATGATACCAGTAACTGTATCCTTCCTGCTGGTTCTTTTGGTAATGAAGTTCCGATTCCTGGTTACCGTTAGCATACCATGATCTTCGGCTGCTCACCTCGCCCGTGGGTGTCGGGTAATCCAGTAAACTCTTCTCATCGATATCATCAGGAGCTGTTGGGGACGCCGGCAC
>JAGWTK010000193.1 GCA_028876035.1 Bacteroidota bacterium | reverse complement strand
TACTTAATGATCATATTGACCTTTTTGGGTTAATAGCAAACTGCCCTTGCCTGTAAGAAGTCCTAAGCGTTCCATTCCATCTTCCTCTGTTCAAACCCGCCCCGATACCGTTTGGGGATGAGTAACCAATCAGCGTCTTTCAAACCAAAACAAACGTTATGAGAAAAAGTGCCCATTATTTTATCTCGGCGTTCTTCGCGCTCTTGTGCATCACGGGCCTTGCGCAGGAGAGAACGCTCTCGGGTACCGTTCGTTCGGGAACAGACAATACCGCTCTTCCCGGCGTAACAGTGCGTGTAAAAGGAACTAACCGTGTTGTACAAACGAATGCAAGCGGGGTGTTTACCATTCGTGCCAGTAAAGGAGAAGTGCTGCAGTTGACCCATGTGGGATTCGATGAGCAAAACATTACCGTTGGAGACAATAACAACATTGCTGTCTCCATGAAAAAGAATGAAGCGCAATTGGGTGAAGTGGTAGTTACTGCCATGGACATCAAGCGCAACGCCCGCGAGCTGGGTTATTCCGTGCAAACCGTAAAAGGAACCGACATCCAGCAAACACAGCGTGAAAATTTTGTAAACAGTTTGCAGGGAAGGGTCTCCGGTCTAACGGTTACGCCCACCTCCGGAGCAGCCGGCGCTTCTGCAGGAATCGTGCTGCGTGGCTTTAACACGCTATCCGGCAATAACCAGCCATTGTTTATTGTCGACGGCGTTATCATCGATAACCAAACACTCAATTCAAATTCCCAGAGTGGTAGTGGTATCGGACTCGCTTCCGATGGCAACAACCGTAACAACGATAACACCAATCGTATTGCCGATATCAACCCCAACGATATTGAATCGGTAACCGTACTTAAAGGCCCGGAAGCAACCGCCCTGTATGGCAGCCAGGCAGGTTCGGGTGCAATTGTGATCACCACAAAGAAATCAAAAAGCACCAATGGGAAACTGCTATTGAGCTACGACAACAATTTCCGCTTCCAGCGCATCACGCGCTTTGCGCAAACAGACAACGATTATAGTCCGGGCTCCAGCAATGTGCCTGCGCCCATCACCCAAACCTCAACGGGAACCTTTACGTCCTTTGGACCAAAATGGAAACCAGGCACCCAGCTCTACGACAACCTGCACCATTTTTATGAAACCGGTTTCTCTCAAACACATAATGTTAGTGCAGACATCGGCGGAAAAGTGACGGGGTTCCGTATTACCGGACAGTACTTCGATGACCATGGCGTGGTTCCGAACAACACCTACCGTCGTTACAATGCCAAGATTACCAATACCACCAAAATAGGAAAATACATTACGATTACGCCGGCGATTGCGTATACGAATGCGAATACACTTCGTCCGCTGAAAAGCAGTGCTACGTCGGCAGGAGCGGGTGGCTACCTGCTCGATTTGTATGCATGGCCAGCAAACAACGATATCAGGAACTACCAGGGACCTACCGGTAGAAAGCTGATACTGTACAACCAAACCAACCGGAATGCCGATTACGATAACCCGCTCTGGGGCGCTTACAACAATAGTGCAGGCGACAAACTGGACCGCGTTATTTCAACACTGGGCATCGATATCAATCCAACCAGCTGGTTATCGATTGCAGGCAGGTTTGGATACGATTACTACAAAAACAACGGGTATGTATTTAACCACCCCGAATCATTCATGCTCACCAGCGCGATCGGCGGAAGCCTGGATAATTATTACCGCACCTACAAAGGATACAACCACACCATCACGGCAACGGTAAAAAAGAAATTCGGCGATTTCAGTACACGCCTGCTCGTGGGAACCATGTGGCAGGATTTGGAAACGCAGCAATTCGCTGTTTATGGTACCAACCTGATCGATTCCACCAGCAAGGATAGCAGCAATACGGCGGTGAATACAAGAAAGCGACTGTTGCGGAACTATTATGGCCAGCCCAACGTTAACATCTTCCGCGAACTGGCTTATTTCGCAGAAGCATCGATTGGCTATAAGAACATGGTGTTCCTTACCTATTCACACCGTTTCGAATCCGCCTCTCCCCTTCCCAAGGCCAACCGCAATTATAATTATCCCGGTGCCAGCTTAAGCCTTATTCTTACTGATATCTTCCCGCAACTCGGCAAGCTTGGTTTCCTCGACTATGCTAAGTTGAGGGGTTCACTCGCCAGCACGGCCCGTTTGAATGATCCATATTCGAACCAGTCATTCTTCGTGAACAACTTTAGCAGTACGGTTTTGCCGGTTACCTACACCTATGGTTTTACCAATGCAAATCCGCAGCTGATGCCCGAGAAGCAAAAAACCTATGAAACGGGATTGGAGCTTCGCTTCCTCAACAACGCCATTACGCTGGAAGCAGCTTATTACAATACGCTTTGCACCAATCAAATTGCACAGGGCTACCGCGCCAGCTACGCAACAGGCTATATCCTGAATACACAAAACGCCGCTTCACTGCGCAACCAGGGGGTAGAAATTGCGCTGAACATCACACCGGTAAAACGGCCGGATTTTGTCTGGAACATCGGTTTCAACTTTAACCACATGTGGAGCAAGGTGCTTACGCTGCCCGCTTCCATTGACCAGTTCAAAGACTTTTACAATTCCGATACCTATATCAGCAACGTGCGCGGCGGATTGGTACGCGGTTATTCAACCGGAACGATCACCGGTTCTACTTACCAGCGTACCTCCAAAGGTTTGATCATTGTAGACCCATCTACCGGTATTCCGCTTACCAATGCGGGCACCAATACGGTCATCGGCGATCGTACGCCGAAGTTTACCCTCGGTACTTTGAACACACTCCGCTACAAAAACTGGAACCTCAGTTTCCTCTGGGACCTGAAAGTAGGCGGAGATATTTACAACGGTACCGATCAATTGCTCACCAACCTTGGCAAGAGCAAGCGCACTTCCAACCGCGCAACGCCAATTGTGGTGCAGGGTGTGTTGAACGATCAATATAAGAATACGGCCAATCCAACAGTAAACACACTGGTAGTGATTCCCCAGTATAACAGCACTTACTATACGACCCTTCCCGACGAAGAGTTCATCCAGAAAAATGTCAACTGGCTTCGCCTGCGCGACGTAACACTTAGTTATATGGTGCCGGCTTCAGCAATGAAAAGATTGCGTGGCTTCTCTGGTCTGAGCGCCTTTATTACCGCCAATGACCTGGTACTTTTCACCAACTATTACGGCGCAGACCCTGCCGTGAACGCCAACAACCCCGGCACCAATGGTGTAGGTGGTTATGGAATGGACCTGGGAAGTCCGCCCACACCCATCAGCATCAGCTTTGGATTGAGGGCAAATTTTTAATGCTAAACGATAATATAACATCATTGTATATGCGACAATATATTTTCAAATCATCCCTGGCAGCAGCACTTACCGCACTCATTATTGCGGGTTGCTCCAAGAAAATTGATGATGCCTACCTGAACCCCAACGCACCGGTGATTGTACCAGTGGAGAGCATTCTCCCGGGTGTTTTGGGCAGTTTCACGGCATTTAACTCTGCAGCCGGTACCAACTACGGTTTACAAATCGACGATGTGCTGCTGGGCCGCTACATTCAATACTGGGGATCTACTGCGTCGGGCGAAAACTACGGACAAATGGGTGGCACCGTGGGCAGCGATAATACCGGTGGTATCTGGGCCGCATTTTACTACGGCCATGGACAAAACGTAAACCGTATTATTGAATGGGGTAGCCAGCAGGAAAAATGGGATTTTGTAGGCGTGGCTTATGCCATTCGTGCCTGGGGCTTGCTGGAGCTCACCAACCAGTATGGTGACGCCATTCTGAAAGAGGCCTTCAACACCAGTTTGTCCCAATTCCATTACGATACACAACCCGAGTTCTACGATTCCTGCCGCGTGAATTGTTTCCGCGCACTGGACTACCTGAATCGCACAGGAGGAAATATGAATCCGGGGAACCTCGCTCAAAGCGATTATTACTTCAATGGCGGCGATCTGAATAAGTGGAAGAAATTTGTCTACGGTATCCTTGCCCGCTCATACATCGACCTCAGCAGCAAGGCCGTCTTTTCTCAAAAGAACTATGCTGATTCTGCAATAAAATATGCCAGCCTTGCGCAAACGACCAACGCAGACAACACGATGGCTACTTTTTCTGCCGCCAATTCAAGCAATGGTTTCAACAGTTATTTCGGACCAACCCGTTCTAATATCGGAACCGTTCGGCAGGGTGGTTATATCGCCAACCTGATGTCGGGAACCAATCCTGGTGCTTTTGCCGGTGTAAGCGACCCGCGTGCCTGGTATATGCTCAGCGAAAATGCCAACGGTACTTTCAAAGGCGTATCGCCCTGGCTGGGTGTTACTGAGTACCTGAGTGGTACTACTGCTACCAAGGATTACCCCAAGAACTTTTGGCGCAATCCCGCACAAACGGCTACTACCGGCACCAACGACAGTGCGCGCTATGTTTACCGGAATGAAGGCCCCTGGCCAATCATGACGGCATCCGAGATGCAGTTTATCATTGCCGAAGCTGCCTATAAGAAAGGTGACAAAGCCACTGCATTAACGGCCTATACCAATGCCATTAGCCTGGACTTCGATTTGCTGACTACTTCTTTTACAAAAGGCATCCCGGCCGGCAAAGCGATTACTCCTGCAATGAAAGCAGCCTACCTCGGCAGCACCGCCATCGTTCCCGCAACGCCCGATGAGCTCACCCTGAGCCATATCATGCTTCAGAAATACATTGCATTATATGGCTGGGGCACGCACCAGACCTGGATCGACATGCGGAAATACCATTACAACAAGGATACGGATCCAAATACAGGACAGCCGGTGTATATCAATTTCACGCCACCTCCCACTTCACCGATCAATTACCTAACGACCACCAACAATGGAAAATATGTCTATCGTTGCCGGCCCCGTTTCAATTCCGAATACCTCTATGATATTCCGGAACTGACCCGGATTGGCGCGCTGAACCTGGATTATATCACCTACGAATGCTGGTTTTCTCAACCTTAATCAAATTGCAAACTGAAAAATCTGGACAATGATACTACACTCAAAATATAAATGGATCGCACCGGTGGCAGCATTCGCTGCAATACTGGTATCCTGCTCCCGCGACATTCCTCATGTTGCTGAAAGCGATTCCGATCTCAGCAATGACGCCACGGTGCAGGTATTTTCGGCAACACTGAAAGCTGCCCGCAATTATGTATACATCGATGGCACGCCTGTATCTGGTGCAGCCTTCGCCTACCAGGGCGTATTCCCGGGTACCGCACCTGGTTTTGTGGTGCGGCCAGGTATGCATGCCGTAAGCATTAAAGACACATTGGGCACCAGTACCCAGGTTGCCCTCAACTATCCGCAAATGTTCGAAGCCGGTAAGAGCTATACCATTTTCACGTACGATACTATCACGGCCATCAAACAAAAAACCGTGGTAAATAATATAACCGTACCCACCGATACTACCAGTATGCTGCGCTTTGCTAACCTGTTTTACAGCACGGCCACCGTTCCTGCGGTGGATGTGTATTCGTACCGCAGGGGTGCTATTGTATTTACCAATGTAGCGGGCGGACAAGTGACGGACTTTATTCCCTATGCATCGCAGCTAACAGACACTTTGTATGTATACGCTGCAGGCACTACGTCTCCCCTGCTGGTAAAATCATTTGTCACCAGTTTAAGCCCACAACGCAGCTATACTTCTGCTTACAATGGCAGCAACAGCAGCGCTAAAACAGTCACCACCTTTGTAACCCGGTAAAAATTGCACGTTGATAACCACGGCTCGTCTTTTTTAAGGCGGGCCATTTTTTTGCCTGATGAGAAACCCTACCCGAAAAACAGGTAACAAAGAAGAATGGAACTAATGACACACACCAGGTCGGCCAGCAACATCGCACCGGCCGCATAGCGGGTATTCTTGATATTGACAGAACCAAAATAAACCGCAATAACGTAAAACGTGGTGTCAGCTGCGCCCTGCAATACGCCGGATAGGCGACTCGCAAATGAATCCGGACCGTAGGTACTCATCGTACTCACCATCATAGCCCGTGAAGCGCCACCGCTCAGTGGCCGGATAAGCGCCGTGGGAAGTCCCTCTACAAAACGGGTATCGGCTCCCAGCATCGCGAAGAAATTCCGCATCCAGCCAATGACCACATCAAAAGCTCCGCTGGTACGAAGCATACTCACGGTAAACAGGATGCCAAGCAGGTAGGGAATAATACGAATGGCCGTGTCAAAACCCGATTTAGCACCGTCGATAAAAACCGAAAAGACATCGAGCTTTTTGTACATCCCTCCCAAAACAATTAACAGGAACACAAGCAGGATAAGTCCGTTGCTAAGGGCAGATGAAAAGGTCTGAATACCGCCTGCACTCAGCCGCGAAATATAATACACCAGCAGTGCAATCAGGAAAGAAATACCCAGTATCCAAAACAGGATAACCGGTTGCAGCAGGTTGATCTTTTGTTTGAATGACACTATCAGCATCGCAGCAACGGTACCAATAAAAGTCACAATCATACAGGGCACAAAAATATCGGTGGGATCACTGGCATGCTGCGAAGAACGGATAGCAATGACGCTGATGGGAATGATGTTTAAACCAGCGGCATGCAAACAAAGAAACATTATCTGCGCATTGCTGGCCGTGTCTTTGCTGGGGTTGAGTTCCTGCAGACTCTCCATGGCCTTCAAACCAAACGGCGTGGCCGCATTGTCGAGCCCCAGCAGGTTGGCCGAAAAGTTCATGATCATATGTCCCATCGCAGGATGACCCTTGGGTACTTCCGGAAACAGCTTTGAAAAAAATGGTCCCACCAGTTTCGCCAACAGCCGGATGCCACCGGCTTTTTCGGCAATGCTCATGAAACCGATAAACAAAGTGAGTACACCAATCAGCTTAAAGCAGATGTCAACCGCATCCCAGCAGGTTTCAATCAAACCATTGGCCGATTGTACCTGCACCCCGACAATATCAGTTCCCTCTTTCCTGTAGATAAGGTCGCCCCTTTTCACGCGGCCATTGCTATCAAGCGTTCGGGCTAAATCGGGTTGGACGCCAGACAACGGGCTTCGCTTCACCTCCACCGAATCGCCCTTTTTCCCCGTGACTACCGACGTAAATATTTGCTTTTCTCCGCCAAAAAAGAATTTCCCTGCGGCAACAGTAATGGCTACCAGTATGAAAGCACTCCAGATTCGGCTGAGAACCATATGG
>JAGWTK010000192.1 GCA_028876035.1 Bacteroidota bacterium | reverse complement strand
CTGGCAAACGCTCCGTTACAAAAAGACGGCCGACTCGATCCAAAACTGGGGGTTCAATGTGTATCGCAATCGCCGGTTGACCAATGAAATCACCGCCTTCTCCTCTTTTCCGCGCGTGTTCAGTTCTTCACGCATGGAATATGCCGGTGTATTAAAGAACCTGCGGCCACCACCCCCGCGTTCGAATATTCGGTTTCAGCCTTATGTGCTCGGTTCATTGGATAGCTACAAAGGATATGATTCATCCGTTAAGCCCCAACAAAACAGCTTTAAATTCGGGGGCGATATCAAATGGGCCATCAATCCCAATACGATACTCGACTTAACAGCAAATACCGATTTTGCACAGGCCGACGCTGATCTGCAGGTAAACAATACCACCCGTTTCTCTGTCTTCTTCCCCGAGAAACGCCAGTTCTTCCTGGAGAACGCATCTTTGTTCAGTCCGGGTATTCAACAATCCGTTGATGGCTCTGGCGGCTTTTTGCACCTGCGACCATTTTTCAGTCGCAGTATTGGACTAGATGCCGAAGGGAGACCGATACCCATCGTAGCAGGCGGACGATTTGTGAATCGTTCCTCGTCACAAAACTATGGTGCGATCGTCATGCGGCAGAAGGCAGAAGAGAACAGTCCCGCGACGAATTTTTTTGTAGGTCGGTATTCCCGCAATTTTGGAGAGCAGAGCCGCATCGGAACACTGGTTTCGGTAAAGAATTCAACCCTCGGTACCAATACCGAAGCGACGATCGATGGATTCTTCCGCTTGGGTCAATCTCAGTCGGTCAATACCATGTTCACTTACACCAATACCAGCAATACCGGTCTCAAGGGTTTCGCGGGGGTGATGCAGTATTTCAATACGACGAACGATTATAAGATTTGGTATACGCAGTCTGTTGTCACCAAAGATTTTGATCCGCAAATGGGCTTTGTATCCCGTACCGATATCATCGGCAGTACACCGGGTATGAACTGGTATTATCGGGGTAAACTCCTGCCTTTTAAAAAAATATTGCGTGCGTTGGAGCCAGGTTTTCTGCCGGAATTCTATTGGCAGGCTTCTACCGGGAAATTTATTGAACGCAGTTTGTATTTCTGGCCCGTCTGGTTCAACTTTCAAAACGGATCTTATCTCGGTTATGGTTATACGCCGGTATACCAGCGGCTGACCGATTATTTCGAACCCCTGGGTATCCGGATTGCTCCGGGCGAGTACCATTATGCTTTTCATGAAACATTATATTCAACTGATCCATCCAAGGTGGTGAGTTTGTCGGGTAATTTTCGTTGGGGACAATACTACAATGGACGGATTGTATCCAGCGACTGGAAACTTCAGATTGCACCGATACCGCATGTATCCATCCTGGCCCAATTCAACCAGGTTAATTTTCGGGGTGTGGGAGAAGCCAAAGAAAACAAAACGGTGAACCTTTATATTATCCAGGGTCGTTTTGCACTCAATCCCCGCATCCAGTTAACCGGCTTTTACCAGAACAATGCGCTGGATCACTCACAGAGCTATAATGTTCGTTTTTCCTGGGAGTATAAACCGCTTTCCTACGTGTACCTGATTTACAACCACGGCTCACTGGTCGATCCTCTGCACCCGCTGAAAATGGTGGATGATCATGTGATGGCGAAGATTAGCTACCTAAGACAACTTTAGTTCATGGTTTGTAGTTCTTCGTTCATGGTTTCGAGATCATGAAGTTTGTTCAGCCTTCCTGAGGAAGGGGGGAGTCGAAAAAGCTGCGC
This sequence comes from Bacteroidota bacterium, assembly GCA_028876035.1. GTDB lineage: Bacteria > Bacteroidota > Bacteroidia > Chitinophagales > Chitinophagaceae > JACMLD01. The sequence continues at coordinate 5,507 of JAGWTK010000192.1, read as the reverse complement.
AGTCATAGATATTTATTGTTTATTAGCTCCCGGCATTCATCCAATAACGCATCTTCATTCGAAGGCCAACTAAGAACTACAAACAAAAAACTATGAACTGACTAGTTCCAGCCACCTCCTAAAGCGCGGTACAACCCCACGAGGCTCTGAAACGACTCTTTCTTATTCGTCGCCAGTTGCAACTCGGCGTCGAGCACGCCTTTTTGTGCGGTGATCACTTCGAGGTAAGAGGCATAGCCAGTGAGGTAAAGCTCCTTAGCGGTATTTACGGCATTGCTTAGTTCGTTTACTTCCTGTTGTTTGAGCTGGAAGGCGCGGCGATTGTTTTCCAGGCTGTTTAACTGCGTTACTACTTCACCATAACTGTTGAGCAATACTTTCTGGTACTGGTAAATGGCTTCCTTGTGCTGTGCATTCGCGATGTTTAAACCTGCGCGCAACTTGTTTTGATTGAAAAGGGGCGCGGTGAGCCCCCCAAGAGCACCATAGGCAACCGAGCCGCCATTCAGTAACAGACCCGCTTTGAAAGCATTGAAACCAGCGTAGGGTGTTAAGGTCAGTGATGGATAAAAGGCTTTGCGTACCGCGGCCACATCTGCTTTCGCTGCTTCGAGTTCAAACTCGGCCCGGCGAATGTCCGGACGCTGCTGTAATAATTGGGAAGGCAGTCCGACCCTGATGCTTTGTGGAATACGTTGCTGCATCAAAGATGTATCACGCAGGATGGGTGCGGGATAACGACCTATAATGGCGTTGAGTTGGTTTTCCGTAGCAACGATGCGCTGGCTCACGGTGTATTGCTGCTCCTGTGTGTTGAGCAACTGCGCGCGGAACTGCTGAATGGCGAGTTCGGTAGCACGACCGCCTTCTTTTTGGATGCGTACGATATCCAGTGCCGATTCCTGGAGCAGAATATTTTTTTGGAGGATCTTTAATTCAGTATCGAGCGTGAGCAATTCATAATAGAGATTGGCCACTTCTGCTACCAGCATGGTTACTATTAATTGTCGTCCCGCATTGGAGGCAGCAAATCGCGCTGCTGCAGCCCTGCGTTGCTGTTTTAATTTTCCCCAGATATCAATTTCCCAGCTGCTGCGCAATCCCAGGAAAAAATCCGGTGTTACCGGCGCAGGAATTTTTTGTTTTTCGTTGATATTGCCAGAGAGATTGGTATCGAAATTACCCACACCGTTCATCGTGTAGTCACCATATTTATCGCCACCTGCGGTGATGCTGGCATTGAGCGAAGGCAGTAAATTACCCCGGCTCAGCAGGTATTGCGCTTTCGACATTTCTATTCGCTGCGAAGCGGCAAGCAGATCGGTATTGTTTGCCAGGGCTGAATCGATCAGGTTGGTAAGATGCTTGTCGGCAAAAACCTGCCGCCAGTTCAGCTGTCCGATGCCGGATGAATCGGCAGTGCCGGTAAAATTCAGGGGCAATGGTGTAACCGGGGGCAATGCGACGGGCTTGCTCGCACCACATCCCGCCAGCATTCCTGCGATCAGGATGGTGGCCGAAGCTGCAAATAGTGAATTTCGTCTAATCATGTCGGTTAGTCTTTTGGGCTTTGTTCATGAGAGCGGCTTCTTCTTCGGAAAACGGTTCGCGCAAGGTTCGTTTTTTGCCTTCAGCCAGGGTGTCGAAGATGACATAGAGGCCGGGGATGATGAACAATCCGGCCAGTGTTCCAATCAACATACCGCCTGCCGCCGCTGTTCCGATGCTGCGATTACCCAATGCACCCGCGCCCGAGGCGATGCAAAGCGGAATCAGTCCGGCGATAAATGCAAACGATGTCATCAGGATCGGGCGCAACCTCGATATAGCACCTTCTCTGGCTGCGGCCGCAATGGAATGACCTTGCCGGCGTCGCTGCACGGCAAATTCAACGATGAGGATGGCGTTCTTCCCCAACAGGCCAATCAACATCACCAGCGCTACCTGCGCGTAGATATTGTTTTCCAGTCCGGTTAGTTTCAATAACAGGAAGGCGCCAAAAATCCCGGCGGGCAGGGATAAAATAACGGACAGTGGCAGAAGGAAACTTTCATATTGCGCCGCGAGCAACAGGTACACAAACACCAGGCAGATCAAAAAGATGAACGCAGCCTGGTTGCCCGAAAGAATCTGTTCGCGGGTCATGCCACTCCATTCATAGGAATAGCCCCGTGGAAGCGACGTTGCCGCCACTTTTTGTATCGCCTCAATAGCCTGTCCGGAACTATAGCCTTCAGCAGCATCGCCATTTATCATAGCCGACGAATACATGTTGTAACGCGTAATTTGTTCGGGGCCGAACACGCGCTCGAGCCGGATAAAGGTAGAATACGGCACCATTTCCCCTTTGTTGTTCTTCACATAGAGGTTTAAGATGTCTTCCGGGTTACTGCGGTATTGCGGATAAGCCTGCAGCATTACTTTATACATCTGCCCGAAGCGAATGAAATTGGTGGCGTAATAACTCCCCACCAACACCTGCAGGGTCGATAATGCATTGTCTACCGAAATACCTTTTTTGCCTGCCATGTCCTGGTCAACATGAATCAGGTATTGCGGAAAGCTGGGATCAAAACTGGTGAAGGCGCTGGAAATCGCTTTTTCTTTTCGAAGTGCTGCCAGGAATTGCTGGGTGGCTTTGGCTGTTTGATCAAGGGCCGCACCCCGGTTCTTGTCCAGCAGGCGCAACTCAAAACCGCTGGCATTACCAAATCCCGGCACCGTGGGTGGTGCGAAATATTCTATGCTGGCGTCGCTGATCGATTTTGTTTTTTCCTGCAGGCTGCGGATGATGTCGGGGACCGATTGTTTTCGTTTGTCCCAGGCCGATAGATTGATCATGCCCATGCCATACGAAGCGCCGCTGATATCGCTGAGCAGGCTGTAACCAGCGAGTGTACTGATGTTTTCTACACCAGGCAGTTTGGCGGCGACCCGCTGAACATCGTCCAGTACTTTTTCGGTGCGTTCTACGGTGGCACCGGGCGGGGTTGTCACGTTTACGTAGATCATGCCCTGGTCTTCCGTAGGAATAAAGCCCGAAGGCAATACCGTGCTGATACCCCAGGTGGCGAGACAGAAGAAAGCAAACATCGCCAGGGTTACCAGCTTGCGGCCGGCAATACGGGTGATCAAGCTGCCGTAGGATTTTTCTGTTCGGTCGTACCGCTTGTTGAACCCGGAAAAAAATCGTTGCAACCAGCCTTTCTTTTTGCCTGCGGGCTGGTGTTTGAGCAGGAGTGCGCAAAGCGCGGGGGTAAGCGTTAGTGCATTGATGCCGGATATAAATATGGAAATGGCGAGGGTGAGGGAGAATTGACGGTAGAAAACACCTACGGGTCCTGATAGAAAGGCTACCGGGATAAACACGGCCGACATTACCAGGGTGATCGCAATCAATGCACCGGTGATTTCTTTCATCGCACTAATCGTGGCTTCCAGGGGTGGCAAATGCTCTTCGCTCATTTTCACATGCACTGCTTCCACTACTACGATAGCATTGTCTACTACAATACCGATGGCCAACACCAGCGCAAACAACGTAAGCATGTTGATGGAGAAGCCCAGCACCTGCATGAAGGCGAGTGTACCAATCAGTGCAACGGGCACTGCCAGGGCGGGAATCAAGGTGGAACGGAAATCCTGCAGGAAGATGAACACTACGATAAACACCAGTATGAATGCTTCGAACAAGGTGCGGATAACTTCATGGATACTCGCATCGAGAAAGCGCGACACATCATAGGCATAATTATAATCCATGCCCGGCGGAAAGGCATCTTTTTTCAATTCCGCCATCCTTGTTTTGATATTATTGATGACCTCGCGCGCATTACTGCCTGGCCGCTGCTTGATCATGATGGAAGCAGAAGGCTTGCCATCTGTCTTGGACACCATATCATAACTCACGGTGCCAAATTCAATGTCGGCAATGTCCTTCAATCGCAGCAGAGAACCATCCGGTTCTGCACGCAACACGAGGTTTTCGTATTGTTCGGGGAGATTGAACTTGCCGGTATACCGCAGGATGTATTGCTTTACCTGGCGATCCTTACCTGAGTTTTCACCCGCTACACCGGGAGCTGCTTCAATGTTTTGGTTTCTTAGCTGTGCAATAATTTCATCGGTCGAAATTTCATAGGCCAGCATACGATCCGGCTTTAGCCAAACACGCATGGAGTATTCCCTTGCACCCATGATATCGGCAAAGCCCACGCCGTCGATCCGTTTCAGCTCGGGGAGCACATTGATATCCGCGAAATTGTAAATGAATTCTTCGTTGGCGCTGCTGTCGTTGCTGATCAAATTAAGGTAGAGCAGCATACTGTTTACCTCTTTCTCCGTGGTAACGCCTGCCTTGATTACTTCTTCCGGTAATTCATCCAGCACAGTCGTTACGCGGTTTTGCACGTTTACGGCAGCCTGGTCGGGGTCGGTACCCACATTGAAGAACACCTGTACCAGGGTAACGCCATTGTTGCTGCTCACCGAGTTCATATAGGTCATGCCCGGTACCCCGTTGATCGCGCGCTCCAGTGGCGTGGCCACGGCTTTCGCACATACATCGGCGTTAGCACCATTGTAATTGGCGGTTACCACCACGGAAGGCGGCACGATATCGGGGAACTGGGTGACCGGTAACGTAAGCAAGGCGAGTACACCAAGCAATAATATCAGTAAGGATATAACCAGTGATAACACCGGCCTTCGGATAAACGTTTCAACCATCGTATGTTAAACTAGCCTGCAAACAGTTATTGTTACCTGCAGGAAATGAACAATCATTTAATTGCTACCAGGCTATCGGCACTGATGTAGCGCGGATTGATCCGGCTGCCATCCTGGATGTTTTGGATGCCCTCATAAACGATTGACTCACCCGGCGAGAGGCCGGAATGCACGATGTAGAAATCAGACGCCCTTGTTCGGGCGGTAAAACTTTTCATTTTTACCGTATTGTCTTTGGGCGACACTACAAATACAAAATTCTTGTCCTGCACTTCCATCACGGCTTTCTGCGGAATAAGTACAGCACCTTGTACGCGGCTCAGCAACTGTACTTTTCCGGAGGCGCCGTGTTTGAGCAGGTGTTTGGGGTTGGGAAAGCGTGCGCGGATGGCGATGGCACCAGTATTGTCGTTGAACTCGGTCTCCATCGTTTCGATTTCACCCGCGTACGGGTAGTCTTCACCGTTAGCCAGCAGGAGGTGCACATTGCTGCCGATCGATTTGTTGGATTGCCGCGATTGCATCAGGTGCAGGTACTCGCCTTCGGATACATTGAAATAGGCAAATACCGATGAAAGATCAGATTCGGTCGTGAGCAAACTGCCTTCAGTTACGAGGCTACCCAATTTGAGCGGGATGCGGTTGATAATGCCGTCGAACGGGGCCCGCACTTTTGTATAGGAGAGTTTGATGGCGGCATGTTCCTGGACGGACAAAGCCTCATTGACTTTTGCCTGGGCCGACTTGAGTTTGGCTTCCGCCAGTTCATATTCCGATTG
>JAGWTK010000191.1 GCA_028876035.1 Bacteroidota bacterium | reverse complement strand
CAAAGCATTATCGACCCCGAAGACCTCGCCGACTTCAACGCGCGGAAAAATGCATTGAGCAGTATTGCCGCTGCGCAGCTGGTCATTAAACGGCAGGACAGCCTGCAGAAAATAGCGGCCATGCCGGAGGCTGAGCGCACTGCCTTACTAAAAAAATTACTGCGCCAGTTGCGCAAAGAACAGGGTCTCAAGGACGAGGAACCCAGTTTCGGGAATACGGGTAATAGCTATACCGGTAACCAGGCCAATGCCCCTGCCGTAGATCTTTTCAGCACCGGCAATAAATCCGACTGGTACTTTTCCAACACAGCCTTAAAAACCCGTGGCTTTAGTGAGTTCAAAGCAAAATGGGGCAATCGCCCGAATACCGACAACTGGCAACGTGCTGCTGTCATCCGGCAACAGCAGGGGCAGGGAAGGAACCAGGGAGCGCTTGCCACGCAGTTGGGTAACGGCAATGCACAACCGGAAGAGTTCAGGCCGCTGAGCCTGGACGGACTCAAAGAAAAACTGCCGCTTACGACGGAGAAAATAAAGCAGTCGAACGATTCCATCCTGCACGCACAATTTGAAATTGGCAAAGCACTGCAGGATAACCTGGAAGCCTATCCCGATGCGATCAGTGCTTACGAGACGCTCGAAAACCGTTTTCCCGGTTCGTCGATCGAAGAAGAAACATTGTTCAATCTTTACTACTGCTATAAAAAAGTTGGCGACATCCAGAAGATGAACGATACGCGCCGCCTGCTGGAAACAAAATACAGCAACTCAAAGTCACTCGCGATTATCCGCAATCCCGTGGCGGCCGATACGGCCCGCAAACAGGAAGGCACGCCGATCTATGAGAATATTTACAACCTGTTCATCGAAGGCAGGTTCGAAGAAGCCATCGCAAGCAAACGTGCAGCGGACAGCCTCTATGGCAAGTATTACTGGAGTCCGCAATTGCTGTACATCGAGGCTGTGTACTATATTCAGCAGCGAAACGACTCGGTAGCGATCAGTGTACTCAATAATATCAATTCGCTTTATGCAGGCACACCGATGGCCGGGAAAGCCCGTACCCTGGTGGATGTGCTCAGCCGGCGCAGGCAAATTGAAGAATACCTGACCAATCTCAAGGTTGAAATGCCGAAAGAAGACAGCGTGATTGATACAGCCCCCGTTGGTACACCGATGGAACAGGGTCCTGTTGTAGCAAGAATTCCCGCAAAAACCGATAGCAGCAACCTGAAGCAACCGGCTACGCCTGCGGTCCGGCAGCCTGCAAAAGATTCCGTACAGCTGGCGGTGAAAAAGCCTACAACAGCACCGGCGACGGGCACCAGTTTTGTATTCGCACCGGAGCAACCGCATTTCGTAGCATTGGTGATGGACAAGGTAGATCCCGTGTATGTTGGCGAAGCGAAAAATGCTTTCAACCGCTACAACCGTGAAAAATATTATAACCAAACGATTGAAATCACGCCCCTGGAACTGACAAACGATATTCGCATGATGCTGATGGGCAATTTTGCGAACGCGATCGATGCGCTGGATTACATGGAGAAAGCCGCGAAGCAGGCGCCCGCCGATATCATCCCCTGGATGCCCGCCGCCAAATACTCGTTTATTATTATTACCGCCGGCAACCTCGAAGTGTTGAAAAACAACAAAGACCTAACCGCCTACCGCAAATTCCTGGTGCAGAATTTTAAAGACAAGTTTAAATAAAGGCCAAAATGCAGGTCGCGCGTTCCTGCTTTTGTTTTAATAACTAAATTGTTGCCCCGAAGCAAATGGCCAGAGTCCAGGTCTTTGTACTTTGTACTTGGTACTTTGTACTTGGTACTCGATTCAGGTAAGATTTTTGCTAAGCTCTACTATCATCGTCTATTATGAAGAAATCAGTCCGCCTGTTTTGGATGACCCTGGGTATCGGAACCCTTTCGTTTGTCCTTTTTCTCGTCCTGCTCAATTTTGGCGTATTTGGTGAAATGCCATCACTGGAAGAACTGGAGAATCCCTCCGTATTGCAGGCAACCGAGATCTATGCCAACGACGGCACCCTGATGGGCAAATACTACCTGGATAAGGGTAACCGCAGTTATGTGCGCTACAACGATATCTCCAGGCATGTAATCGATGCACTGATAGCTACCGAAGATATTCGTTTCTACGACCATTCCGGGATTGATGCGAAAGGTGTGATTCGGGCAGTCGTGCGGCTTGGACAAGACGGTGGCGCGAGCACCATCACCCAACAGCTGGCATTGAATATGTTTGCGGAACGTTCACACAACAAGATCGTACGCGTCGTGCAAAAGCTGAAAGAATGGATCATCGCGGTGAAGCTGGAAAGAAATTTTACCAAGCAGGAAATACTCGCCCTCTACCTGAACATCGTGCCATTTGGCGACAACGTTTATGGAATCCGCAACGCATCCCTGGCATTCTTTTCAAAAGAACCCGACCGCCTCGATGTGAACGAAGCAGCGGTACTGGTGGGTATGCTCAAAGGCAACACCGTTTATAACCCGCGTACCCATGTGCTGGCGTCCTTTAACCGGAAAAATACAGTTATCGATCAAATGCTGAAAGCAGGTTTTGTTACCCCGGGCGATGCAGTGGTACTGAAACAAAAGCCCATCACGCTGAAATATAGAAAACTCGACGAGAACGCGGGTCTTGCACCCTACTTCCGGGAAGAAATCCGTTCCGACGTGAAAGCCTGGTGCAAAGCACATACAAATCCGGCTACCAATAAACCGTATGATATTTACCGGGACGGACTGAAAATATACACCACTATTAATCCACGCATGCAATTGTATGCAGAGGAAGCGGTGGCAAGACATATGCCCACCCTGCAGAAAGTACTCAGCGCGCAATCATCGATCAAAACAGGTAAAGTGTGGAAGGGCTTCGAGAATATCCTCGACAGGGCCATGAAAAACAGCGACCGCTGGCGGAACATGAAGAATGATGGTTTTAGTGATGCCGACATCAAAAAAGCTTTCAATACAAAAACGGAAATGCGCGTTTTCGCCTGGAACGCCCAGCGCGAAAAAGATACGGTGATGACGCCTTATGATTCGATCAAATACCATCACCAGATGCTGCAGACTTCGTTTATGGTAATGGATCCGCTCAGCGGTGAAGTAAAAGCCTGGGTGGGCGGCATCGACTTCAAAAATTTTAAATACGATCACGTTAATATTGACACCAAACGCCAGGTGGGTTCTTCCATTAAACCCTTCCTGTATTGCGAGGCAATTGAAGAAGCCGGCTTAACACCAGAAACGCCGGTTGAAAACCAGGCGCAGAATTTTCCGGGTTATGGACTGGTACCGGCAAAAGGGGGATGTGGCAAAGGCGGTGGCGTGGTATCCATGGCAACAGCCCTCACCTATTCCATGAACTGTGCTTCCGCATATATCATGAAACAGGTAACGCCGCAACGTTTTTCGAATTTCATCAAGCAAATCAATATTCCTACCAAGGTAGAACCCTATCCCTCCATGGCACTTGGAGCCTGCGATTTGTCGATGTACGAAATGCTTTGGGGTTATACCATGTTCCCCAACCGGGGTATCAATACCAAACCCATTTATATCACGCGTATTGAAGACAAAAACGGCAACATCCTGGAAAGCTTCCAAACGACGATGAAACAGGTGATCAGCGAACAGGCAGCGTATACCATGGTAAAGATGATGCAGGGACCGGTTGACTTTGGAACCGCAGCCGGACTGCGCGGCCGGTTGGGCGCTGCTGAAATGGGTGGCAAAACCGGTACCACCAACGATAATTCAGATGCCTGGTTTCTCGGTTATACACCACAGTTATTGGCCGGTACCTGGATCGGTTGCGACGATCGCTTTATTCGACTGGAAGGCGGGCTCGGCTACGGAGGAAAGGCAGCCATGCCCATCTGGGAATACTTTTTCCAAAAAGTGTATGCCGATAAAACCCTCGGTATTGAAAAAGATGCCAGGTTCGTGCAGCCGGAAAACATGAATAATGAGCTTACCACCGACTACACCCAATTTATCGACAAAAATGCTCCCCCCGGCGCGGAGGGCACTGATCAGGGCAATGGCGGTGCTACGGACTACATTAATTTCGATAAGGACACCACCCGGGTTCCCGTTGAATCAAAACTGACCAGCGAAGAACAAAAAATATTGAACGAGGCCTCCAAACAACCCTCCAAAAACCCCAGAGAGGAGGAAGAGAAAAAGCAGCCCGAGGAAGAGAAGAAAAAAAAAGGGTTCTTTAGACGACTCTTCGGCAAAAAAGACCAATAGTGCAAAAACCGGCCCTTCACGGCCGGTTTTTTTATTCCCTATTTTTGTTCAAACACCTACGCTTGCAGCAGCAGCGCATTCATTCTATCGACAGCTTTCGCGGCATCACTATCTTTACGATGGTGTTTGTGAATGAACTGGCCAGCATCAAAAACATTCCCGGCTGGATGAAACACATGCCGGCCGATGCCGATGCCATGACCTTTGTAGACGTGGTATTCCCTGCCTTTCTGTTTGCAGCGGGCATGTCGATCCCCTTTGCCCTGAAAAATCGTTTAGCCAGCACCGGTAGTAGCTGGCGCCTGCAGCTGCACATTGCCTGGCGCACCATCGGTTTGCTAACACTCGGTTTCTTCATGGTCAATGGCGAAGAATATGACAGCAAACATGCCCTTCTCCCCTATCATTGGTGGATGTTGCTGTTTTACACAGGCGCCATTTTAACCTGGACAGTCTACCGGTTCAAAGAACGGTGGAAGACCTGGTTCTTTCGCGGACCGGGCATGCTCATGCTGATAGCACTGGCCTTTCTATATCGTGGCATGGGTGAGCAACAATATATGCAGCCAAGATGGTGGGGCATCCTGGGATTAATTGGCTGGGCCTATTTGTATAGTACCATTATTTACCAACTGGGCCGCAAGCGTATTGCAGGACTCATTACAGGCATTATTTTGTGTACAGGTTTCTTTGTGCTTACGAAATCCTACCTGTCCGAAGAATTTGAATCGATAAGCTGGCTTTCGGGACAGGCAGGCAATGCCACCCATACCGCTATCATGCTTTGCGGTGTACTCTTGTCCTGTATTTTCTTTAGTGCAGATCAGCTCACTGTCAGGAAGAAATACCTGTCTGCTTTCATTCTTGCGATTGTTTTGTTCGGCATTGGTTACCTGTTACGACCTGCGTTTGGCATTTCAAAAATCTACGCCACCCCCTCCTGGGGATTGTATAGTGCCGGATGTTGCTCCCTGCTGTACATCTTCCTGCATTGGCTGATGGATGACAAAAGAATAATCCGCTGGGCAAACTTCCTTGCACCTGCGGCGGTCAATCCCCTGCTCACTTACCTGATCCCCGGAATACTATTTTCATTCTTCTCGCTCACCCGGCTAACTATCTGGCCACCATCCTGGCGCAGTGGCTGGGCGGGTATCATTTGGTCGCTCCTTTTCTCCATCATCGTTTTATTCATCGCAAGGGCACTGCAACGCGCAAAAATCCGGCTACAGTTGTAACATCGTTTGTGGTTTTTTTTAATGTGATGCCAAACATCGGTGATTCACGGCCATTGGTCAAAATCGTTGATCCATTCATCGCTTTTGTTTGACGTTCCCTAAACAGCACGGTAGTTTTGCTACAACAATCTACGTAAGCATCCAGCATCCTTTTCGGAAAGCCGCTCCCGAAATCCATCTATCCGCATTCTTACCGCACCCTTTAAAAATGAAAAAGATGGATACGAGGAAGACCGTAATGGTAATCGTGTTTGCAATTTTGACGATTCTCGCCTGCGTTTGCGCAGCTTCTGCACAACAGTCATTGAAATCTATTCTTATTAATCACGGCTCCGCCTCCTGTGCCAGCACCACCGGCGAGCAACAGATGTTTACCGGCGTACTGGGCAATTCGCCCGCCCTGCTCGCCAATTGTACGAATGGCATTCCTTTCTACAACGCGTTCACGGCATACAATCCCAAAGACAAGAAAATATATTTCGCCGATATCAGTACCGGCGGTACAACAAAAATGTATGCGCTGAACTACAATTTCAGCGGCGTCATCAATTGCCCGCAGGCTGTTACGCCCGACTATGTGTACAATTATGGCATCAGTCAGCTTTGCTTCGACCAGGATGGAAATAATCTTGCGATCTACAATTACAATGCTGGAACGGGTATGGCCAACGTAAAACGCATTGATGTAGCCAGTGGAACAGATATTCCCGGAACTGATCGTCCGCTGGCCTTCCCTTCCGGCAATTCACCCAATTCACTTGCCTGGGGCGATATGGTATTCATGCCCAACGGTCGTGTATTCATGACCTTTGGCAACACACCTTCGAAATTGTATGAGCTGGTAAACTTCGACGGCCCGGGGAACGCCGTAGCTGTTTTTCTAACCAATATTCCGAAACCCTGTTTTAGTATTGGTTATGTAGATGGCAGCCTGCTGGTTGCCGGTTCAGATGCATCCGGCTGTTATTATTATACCTGGGACATCGACCATCAAACACTTTCAGCAGAAGCACCCTTCCCGCTGGGAAAATCAACGGCCGATATCACCCACATGAACGTTGGTGGTGGCGCATCGGAAGAACTCATCGGCGGAAGTATCGTCAATAACAACACAGCTGATATCATCTACCATGTCGTCATCAAGAACAAAGGCAATATTGATCTCAGCAATGTGCAGGTAAGCAACCGGCTGACCAATACTTTCGGACAAGGCAACATATCCAATGTATCGGTAAGCTTTGTAAGCAACCCAGGGGGACTGATCCTTAATCCTTCCTATAATGGCGATACGGACAGCAGCTTGCTGATGCCCGGACAGCAAATCAGCAATTATCCCGTATCAGTAGATTCTGCTGTCATCCGCATTCGTTTCCGCGCGACCAATCTACTGCCTACAAAAATCTATTACAATTCATCCCTGGTAAGCGGATCGGCCGGTGCCGGTGCCAATATGTTACAGGTAGTGGATTCATCGAACAATGGAACGGCCGCTGCTATTGACATTAACGCCAATGGTGTGTCTGACGATGCTGGTGAAGGCTACCCGACGCCCTTCGTGTACAATATCCTTTTACCATTGCAGCAACTGTCGTTGAGCGCCCGTTTACAGGACAGCCGGGTGTTGCTCCAGTGGACCAATAAGAACGAGCTGGGCCTTCTTGAATACCAGCTGGAACGCAGCAGCGATGGCATGCAATTCACGACTATCAGCAAGTCTGCCGCGACGGGAAAATCGGCTTACCTATACATCGACCAAAATATGACTGCTG
>JAGWTK010000190.1 GCA_028876035.1 Bacteroidota bacterium | reverse complement strand
TGCGTACAGCAAAACGCATCCGGAGCTCGACGAGAAACGGAAGAAGCAAAACGTGACGGTGCCTGATGTCAATATTGAAGAGAATTCATCATCAGCTGTCGCGAATAATGATGCAACGGTTGCGGTGACAAGCCAGCGAATGGCAGAAGGCCGCTACTTGTCTGTATCGCCACAGCTTTCGTCTTTATCTGCCAATGTCGCTGAACCCGTGGTCGCCACGCCGGGCATTGCCTATGTGCCGCCGGTAATGACCAGGACAAAAACTTCGCTTCATTTTTCGCTGATGCCCTATTTTGCCCCGCAGTTCACTTCCACACGCGTGGAAAAAGATGAACAGCATGTTGGAGGCGGCGGTCCGCAGCGTCCGCCTGAGCCAGAGCGCATTCGATCATCGGAATCGTATTCTTCTTCTGCTGCAGCAGGCATCATGGGCGAATTAGCGCTGGGAAAGAACTGGTCGGTACAAACGGGTATTGGTTATATCGCACGCAGTATCACCATCCAGCCCAAAAAGATATTTGCAGAAAAAGACAATGATGGAAAGATCAGGTATCGGTTCGATTGTTCGGGCGGGTACACTTATATCGACCCAAAAGCCGGCACTTCTGTGGCGGTAGGTGATAGTACCGTTACTACTGCATCTGTCACCCGACTAGGCTATATCAGTGTTCCGCTGATGGTAAACTATTCATTTGGTGCGAGCAAGCGCTTCAGCATTGTTCCGGGTGCCGGATTGGTAGGCAATTTCAGGGTAAAGCAAAAAATTGAAACCGGTCTTGAGGCCATTGGTTCAACCAAGGAAAATTTTACCCGGATACAAGGTTTACGCAGCACCTATTTCAATGTAACCGCCGGCGTCGCCTTGCAATACAATCTCAGTCGTCGCTTATCCATCAACGTGATGCCGGCAGGTAGCTGGGCGATCAGTTCTATCAATCAGAATGCCGTGGTGAAATCGTACCCCAATGCGTTTAGTATACAGGGTGGACTGAAGATTCATCTTTAGGGAGCATGGTAAATAGCCAAAACATACAGCATCGCTATAAAAAAAACAAAGCAGGTTTATCAGACCTGCTTAGCTCTACTTGAGCGCGTTGTATAACGGTGATGCTTACCTGCCAACGGCGGGAACAACCGCCAGGCCTTCGTTGCCGTCTTCGCTCAGCGACTGTACCGCGAAAAAGTAATTGTCTTTTGAATAGGGCAGCCGGATGGTCGTTGCTGTCGTAAATATCTTTCTCTGCCAAACAGCGCTCGTTGTTTCACGCATCAGTACATAGAAGCCTTTAACATTGCCCGACTTCGGCTTTTCCCAGTTTAATACGGTGTAGTTGTCGAGTTGTTTTACATCTACCGTAACATGCTGTGGCATTGATGGCGATTTCGACAGGTTAGCGAGGCTGGCCACATTCATCGCCGTGTTCTTGCGCAGGTATTCGAAATCCATGAACTCGGTTAAGTCGCCATATTGAATGCCTTTTTCAACCCGCACGTCCTGGTGCTGGTGGTAGTAGTTTTCATTCATCTCGGTAATGCGTACGGCCGCAAACCCATTCATTACGTAGGGCGTGTGGTCGCCACCTCGCAAGAACCGATCGTTGCGGTATACCATCACTACCTGGAGATTGTCGACATACCGTTCGCCAATCTCTTTTACATACCTTGCAAGTTGCCTTGATTTGCCATCGTTCTCCAATCCCAGCTGCCGGATATTCGCCGCCGTTTTCTCTGTTTCGTAGGCGGGAAGTCCTTCGCTGAAAACTCGTATGCGGGTATTGTCGATAATATTGGTTTCGCTGCTATTGTTACTGCCCATGATATCGTTGTTCAGTACGGCTTCGAGATGCGCATTTTCTTTTTTCAGTTTGTTTGCCATGTAGGCAGCGCCCAGCAGTCCCTGTTCTTCCCCGCTAACGGCAATGAAGATGATGGTCGCCGGAAAGGAAAATTTACTCATCACCCGCGCGCATTCGATCACGGCGGCTGTTCCGCTACCGTCGTCATTGGCTCCGGGAGCGTCTCCGGTTTTGTCCATCACATTGCTGCGACGACTGTCGAGGTGTCCGCTAATCAAAAATATCCGATCGTCATTTGGATCCGTCCCTTTAAGCGTAGCCACTACATTGCCCAGTACCAATGCTGCATCCACCCTTTTCCCGTCGGCCGGCAGCGTTGTTGTATCAATGATGGCACTCAGTCTGCCGCCTGCCTGTTTCCCAAATTCATTGAATTTCGACAGCACCCAATTGCGTGCGGCACCAATGCCTTTCTTTGGATCAGTTTGTGTGCTAAGCGTGCTTCGGGTGCCAAAGCTTACCAGTGTTTTGATATACGATTGCAGGGAATCTGCGGATACCGCGTTGACCATTTGTTCGATCTGCGGATCTCTTTGTACAGTTGTTTGTGCGAATGCCGGAGCTGCTGCGATTAGCATTAATGCAAATAAGAGTTGTTTTCTCATAATAGTAGAAGATGTCGAAAAATAATAGATAAGATAGTGTAAGATTTGAACTGTTACTTTTTTTGCGGAAAAAAAGTAACCAAAAAAGCCGGCCGCCATCAACTACGCCCTGATGGCGGCTTTACGCCTTGATTAAACTTCAGTACTACTGTGACTTCAGCATTTGTTCGCTTATCAGCGCTTCAGCTTCAGTTTTTGATCCATTTGTGCTTCTCCCGACGCCTGACCCTTTGCGGGAGCATAATGGCAATTCAAAAAGACTTAAAACTTAGAACTAATACCCGTACTTCCCCTTCCACCTTTCCCGAAGAAACTTCCTCAGCTCTTCTTCACGGGCATTTTTTCCGGGTTGATAGAACACCGTTCCGCGTAAGTGATCCGGCAGGTATTCCTGGTCGGCGAAATTGTTTTCAAAGCTGTGGGCGTATTGATAGTTTTTTCCGTAATCCATGTTCTTCATCAGTTTGGTAGGTGCATTGCGCAGGTGCAAAGGCACGGGCAGGTCGCCTGCCTGGCGCACAGCTGCCTGGGCTGCGCCAATGGCTTCGTAGGAGGCATTGCTTTTTGGGGAAGAGGCCAGGTACACGGCACATTGCGATAAGATGATGCGTGATTCCGGGTAGCCAATCTTGCTAACCGCTTCGAAAGTGGCATTGGCCATGATCAGGGCCGTGGGGTTTGCATTGCCGATGTCTTCGCTGGCAAGTATCAGCATTCTTCTTGCGATGAATTGCACATCTTCCCCGCCTTCTATCATGCGGGCCAACCAGTAAACAGCGCCGTTCGGATCACTGCCGCGCATGGATTTTATAAAAGCTGAAACAATATCATAATGCTGTTCTCCTTTTTTATCGTACAGCGCCACTCTTTTTTGAGCGATGTCCATCACCGACTGGTCGGTAATAATGGCTGGCTCTCCGAGCGCATTCACTACCAGTTCCAGCAGGTTTAACAACTTACGGGCATCTCCACCCGAGATATTGATCAGCGCTTCTGTTTCCTGCAGTTCAATCTTTTTCGACTGTAAGACTTTGTCGGTTGCGATAGCATGTTGCAGCAGACCCACCAGTTCTTTTTCGCCCAATGCTTTCAGTACGTATACCTGGCATCGACTGAGTAAGGCCGCGTTCACCTCAAACGACGGATTTTCGGTAGTAGCACCGATCAGCGTGACGGTTCCTTTTTCGACCGCACCGAGTAAGGCATCCTGTTGCCCTTTGTTGAAACGGTGGATCTCATCGATAAAAAGAATGCAGTTGGGTTGTGATTTGGCCGCTTCGATTACTTCCCGCACATCTTTCACACCTGAACTAATCGCACTGAGTGTGAAAAATGGAAATCCCAGCGTATGTGCAATAATATTAGCGATGGTGGTTTTGCCCACACCCGGTGGACCCCACAAAATCATGGAGGGTAATTGTTTTCTTTCGATCGCCTTGCGTAGAATACTGTCCTTGCCGCTGAGGTGTTCTTGTCCGGCCAGATCATCCAGCGACACGGGTCGCAACCTTTCTGCCAGGGGTGCTGCCATATTTCAAAGTAACAAAAAATCGGATGGCCTTTTGGTTGCAACCGGGTTTTTAATGCACGTTCGCGTTTAGGAAGGCGATAATCCTGGCGTAAGAGTCGGTCAGGTCGGCACCATCCCAGCCATGACCATTGTTGGGATAGAAGACATATTGTGTTGTTACACCGAGCGACTGGAGCTTGTCACGCACAACAGTCGATTGTGTTACCGGCACCAGCGGATCAGCGCCTCCGTGCAGTAAGATGGTGGGAGGGGACTGCGTCGTAATAAAGTTATACGGACTTGATTGTTGATAGCTGCCGGGGTTGCTGGCCGGTGTTCCATTCAACAAGGGCACCATCGACAAGCCGATCAGTGGATTGGAGTTATAGAGTGCAACGAGTTCCGAGGGCCCAAAGAATGAAACGATCGCGGCTGGTTTAACCGGACTGCTGTATTTATACCCCTGCAACATCGCCAGGTGTGCACCTGCGCTCGCGCCCAGCAGCACCCATTTGTCGGAGATGCCATAATCCTTACGATGATTGTAAATAAAATCAAGCGCCGTTTTTACATCGTTTTCCTGGGCGGGAAAAGTGTTTTGCCCATTGGCTTCCAGCCGGTAGTTGATATTGGCGATGGCATAGTTCGGCAACAACTGTTGCAATGCAGTGATGTTGGTGCTAAAGTCGGCCTTATCGCCCGTTGTCCAGGCCCCGCCATGAATTAATACGAGCAACCTGGTGCTGTCCGTTGAACGCCCTGCAGGTAAATAAATATCCAGCTTCTGTTTTGTATCACTGCCATAGGCGAGGTCTGTTTGGACGCTGGAACTGGAGCCCGGAAGGGTGAAGGGTTTTTGGCAGGCTGCAAAAACAATCAGTAAGCAGGCCGAAACAATAAACCTCCGCATGGGTGCAGTTTTTTCAAAAATAAAAATACCGTTGAGTTTTTTGCGTCATGCAACCGATTTGAAAATAGACATTAACATTTTAGCTGCGCTGATTTTCCACAATAACCAACGGTTTGCATTTTAATTCCGTTTTAATCTTTAACTTAC
This sequence comes from Bacteroidota bacterium, assembly GCA_028876035.1. Lineage (GTDB taxonomy): Bacteria > Bacteroidota > Bacteroidia > Chitinophagales > Chitinophagaceae > JACMLD01. The sequence goes on along the minus strand of JAGWTK010000190.1, from coordinate 2,286 downwards.
TTTAACAATCGCTCTTTTATGGGAAATACGATCCAGCGCCGGCTGTTCCTGAAACGCCTGGCAAAAGGCAGTAAGCATCCCAATATCCCCACTGTAGAAAACAATAACTCCAATCATCCCTCCCAATTTACATTCAAGGCCGAAGGCGTCCAGTCGGGCGTTGCGCCCTATACAGGTGCATGGACGGAGAAGGAAATGATCCACCTGCTCCGCAGGGTTTGCTTTGGTGCCGCTAAGAAAGATGTCGATAAGATCAAGGGCATGACCCTGAGTGCCGCTGTTGATTTTTTGATCGACAATCCTGTGCTGCCCGCCAGTTTGCCCCTGAACAATTACACGACGGGTACCGACACCGGGGGCGTAGTGTTCGGCAGTTCCTGGTTTGATGCGGGGTTGCCGGATCCAGTCGATACGAACGGTACTACGCTGAAGGCGACCCTCAACAATAACCGCATCAACAATTCTTTTAAACCCTGGTGGCTGGGGAGGATGATCAACCAACAGCCACATATACACGAAAAAATCACGTTGTTTTGGTACAATCACTTTGGGACCAACAACGGCTATAACCGGGCGAAGGCTGCCTTTCAGCACCACAAAATTTTGCGGACTTACGGACTGGGTGATTTCCGTACACTTCTCAAACAAGTGACGATTGATCCGCATATGTTGTTTTTCCTGAGCGGGTATACCAATACCAAATCAGCCCCCAATGAGAATTATGGAAGGGAACTGCAGGAATTGTTTACGGTAGGAAAAGGACCAGACTCACACTATACCGAAGATGATGTGAGGGCGGCGGCAAAAGTGCTGACAGGCTGGCGAATTGCAGAGAGTACGACGGACAGCACGGTCACAGCCAGCTTCAATGCCACCCTACACGACACGACGAACAAACAATTCTCGGCTTTCTATAACAATACCATCATAACAGGACAGACGGGTGCCAAGGGCGCCAATGAAACCGACGCGCTGATTGATATGATCCTTACAACAAACGAGTGCGCGAAATACGTCGTGCGTCGTTTGTATATATGGTTTGTGTATTCGAATATTACCGCCGATATCGAGGCGAATGTGATCGCTCCACTGGCAGACGTATTCCGCAGCAGCGGTTACAACATCGCTACCGTTTTGAAAGCGCTGTTCAAAAGCGAACATTTCTTTGATCCCCTCAACTATGGCGGAATCATCAAGAGCCCGGTTGATTTGTATGTATCGATGATCCGCGAATTTAATCTAACCCTCGCGGCCGCGCCGGTGGATATCCAATATGCGCATTGGAAGAGTTTTACCGACAGGTGCAGTACCGAATCGCAGAATATCGGTGATCCGCCCAATGTGGCAGGCTGGCCTGCGTACTACCAGGTGGATACCAGATTTTATGAAACCTGGATGTCGAATGCGACGATACAGGTAAAGGCAAAAAACCTGAATGCATTCACCAATGCTGGTGTTACGGTGAGCGGTGTAAAGCTGAAAGTTGATTCTGTTGCTTTCAATAAGCAGTTTCTGAATGCGGGTGATCCGAATGCTGTCATCAACAACTCTATATTGTATCTCCTGCCCAGGGAGCTCGATCAAACCCAAAAGGAGTACATGAAATCCATCCTCCTGAATAACCAGGTAAACGATACCTACTGGACCAGTGCCTGGAATGATTACCTGGCAAGTCCAACCAATACCACCACCCTTGGCATTGTGCAGAAACGACTGGATACACTGATTAATTACATGACCAGCCTGGCTGAATATTTATTGTATTAAAGCCATCAACAACCATCATGAAACGCAGGCAATTTTTACAGGCATTCCCCGCATTGTCGCTGCCCCTCTTCATCAAAGGCCTCCCGGTAGAAGCGATGACAGAAAATCCTTTGCTGCATTTACTGGGGCAACAAACTTTAATGAACGGCCGTGTGCTGGTATTGGTGCAGTTAAACGGGGGCAACGACGGGTTGAATACGGTGCTTTCTTTGGATCGATATGCCGAGCTAACGGCAGCGCGCTCCAATATTTTGATTCCGCAATCTGCGGCGCTTGCGCTCAATGGTACATCTGCGACGGCTTTGCATCCTGCTATGACCGAGATGCAGCAGCTTTATAACAATGGCCAGTTGAACATCGTTCAGGGGGTGAGTTATCCCAATCCGAATTTTTCTCACTTCAGGGCTACCGATATCTGGTTGACGGCAGCCGCATCCAATCAATACCTCACTACCGGCTGGTTGGGCAGAACCCTTGATCAGCAGTTCCCCGGCTACCCGAATGGCTATCCGAACACGA
>JAGWTK010000189.1 GCA_028876035.1 Bacteroidota bacterium | reverse complement strand
CAAAAAAGAAGGTTATTATACCGTATCCGGCTCCGAAGCAAGCGAACACCTGAAGAGTTTCATTGACCATTACGAGCAAAAGGCAATGGTGATCAATAACATCTTTGCTTCGATAGATAGCCTGAAGCAAATTGGCGGGAGCGATAGCCTGCTGCTGGACGCCACTAACAGGAAAAATACGAGCATCGGTTCACTCAACGATTATGTGGCCGATTTTATCAGCAAAGCGGATAGTCCGGCTGAAAGCATTTTCGCACTCGGCATCGCTTCCCGATCTTTCCAAAGTGCTGAATTTGGCCGGCTACTGAACAGCGTTGTAAAACGCTTTCCCGATCACCGCTCTCTCGCAATGCTCAAATTGAATTATGACCAACAGCAGGCACAATTACAACAATCAAAATCTGAAAGTAACTCATGGGTGGGCAAACAGGCTCCGGAACTGGTATTGCCAACAGCCGATGGCAAGAACATCGCCCTCTCCTCCTTCCGCGGAAAATATGTGCTGGTAGATTTTTGGGCAAGCTGGTGCAATCCCTGCCGCGCCGAAAACCCCAATGTAGTAGCTGCTTACAGCCAGTTTAAGAATAAGAATTTTACCATTCTGGGTGTGTCGCTCGACAAACAAAAAGACGCCTGGCAAAAAGCCATTAAGGACGATCAGCTCACCTGGACTCATGTGAGCGATCTCGCATACTGGAGCAGCAAGGCAGTAGAAATTTTTAAGTTCGAAGGAATTCCCTACAATGTGCTCATCGACCCACAGGGAAAAATCATCGCGGAAAGTCTACGCGGCCCGGCCTTGCAAGCGAAGCTGGCGGAGGTGCTTAAGTAGTTTAAAGTTTAAGGTTCAAAGTTTAAAGTTGCTTCTGTGCGGCGGCGTTCGGAAGGGCAGGCTTACACTTTCGTTCACGTGGCTCACTTGGTGTTATCACTCTTGTGTTGTTGAAAGTTTTAAGTCTAAGGTTTAAAGTTGTTTATGTGCAACTACGTGCGGAAGGGGAGGCTTACACTCTCGTTCATGCCGCTCACTTGGTGTTATCACTCTTGGTTGTTGAAAGTTTTAAGTCTAAGGTTTAAAGTTGCTTCTGTGTAGCCACGTACAATAGGGCTGGATTTCGCTGTCGTTCATGCCGCTCACCTGGCGTTATCACTCTTGTGTTGTTGAAAGTTTTAAGTCTAAGGTTTAAAGTTGTTTCTGTGCGGCAGCCTGCGTATAGGCAGGCTTGCCGTGCCGTTGGCGCCTCTTACCGCTGGCCTCTTACCCTTATTTGTTGAAAGTTTAAGGTTCAAAGTTTTTAACATGCCGGGTATTCAATACGATTCTTGCACATCAGAACGACCATTGTTTCGCTCAGAGCTGCACAGGGAAAACTTTAAACCTCAAACCTTAGACGTTAAACATACTCACAAAAAAAGGATGCCGTTTCCAGCACCCTTTTTTAATCAAAACACGAGAAAACTATTTTACTTCCACCCCGGGTTCTGCTGGCTGCGAATGTTCACATTGGCATCCAGTTCTGTTTGCGGAATGGGTAACAACCGGCGGTAATCGCTGTAAGGAATACTGCGGGCTGCTGCGGGATAGTTATTGCTTCTGCCAATATTCCTTTTCAAACGCTGCATATCGATATAACGGTCACCCTCAAATGCCAGTTCTTTGCGGCGCTCTGTGATGATATCTTCAAACAGCTGTGCGCCGGTAGAAGCGATAGCAGCTGCACCGCGACGGGAAGTGATGTAGTTCACATAAGTGAGCGCATCTGCTTCATTGGCCGGCAAGGATGCTTCTGCCGCAATCAGGTACACATCGCTCAGGCGGATCACCTTGGTATCGCTTACATCGGTTCCGTTGGTATTGGGAAATTTGTTGATGAAGATAGCAGGGCTGCCACCACGGGTGCCGGTAGCATACAGCGCTTTGCGTACATCACCGGTGGCAAACAAAGAATAGAGCGAATCTGAACAAAGCATATCGCCGTAGCCCGACTGGCTATAAATATTCGCCAGTCCATCGAAGCCGTTGTTGGACACTGCATCAGAAGAAACTTCAAACAGTGTTTCTACTTTATCGGTCCGCGGCAAAGCACCTTTCCAGAAGGCATCATGGGCAGCAGCCGTTACCACCGTAAAGCCGCTGTTGGTGATCACATCCAACGCTGCTGTCTTGGCATTGGTTTTATCGCCCATCTGCAGGTATACTTTTGCCTGCAGGGCTTTTGCTGCGTACTTGCTGAACTGTGTTGAATTTTTGAATTGTGTAATAAGGGAGTAAGCCTGGTTCAGATCGTTGATGATAAGCGCATATACTTCCGATACCTTGCTGCGGCCCGGGAAGAGGGTAATATCAAACTTTGTTACAATGGGCACACCCAGTCCGGCCGGGTCCTCGCTGTACGGGCGCGCAAAGTAATTCACCAATAGCAGGTAATTCAATGCGCGGATCGCGTAGGCTTCTCCTTTATACTGATTAACATTGGCATTGGCAGTTACCGACGCATTGATGATATTGTTGCAACGAAGGATGTCGGCATAGGCGGCATTCCAAAAACCCGCCACATTGCCATCGGTCACCACGAACTGGTAATTATTAAAGTTGGTATAGCGGTTTGAGTTCAGCAATGACTGGTAGCAGTTATCGGACATCAAATCGCCCAGCACCGGTACGGTTCGACCCAGCAGATCTACGTTGCGCAGACCGGCATAAGCACCCAGCAAGGCAGTGGAAAGATCGGATTCACTGGCAAGGGCAGACGCAGGCGTTAACGAGGTAGGCGGCGTCTGTTCAAGAAAGTCCTTTTTGCAGGAGCTGAACAGCGTCATGCCGCTCATTGCTGCCAGGAAGAACATATATCTGAGATTCTGTTTCATGTTGTAATTTTTTAAAAATTAAAATCCAAGGTTTAAGCCTGCAGACACTGTTTTCGGAATAAACTCATTGAGGTTAGAACGGGCAGAAGCGCCTTGTTCCGGATCAAAAGGCTGGTTCTTGTCTTTCACCCAGGTAACCAGGTTGGTACCACGGATGTAGAAGAATACGCTGTTCAGTTTGAGTTTGCTCAGAATGGTTTGCGGCAGGTTATACCCCAGTTGCAGATTCCTCAGCCTTGCATACGTCGCATCGTTCAGGTAGAAAGTAGAAGAACTCTGGAAGCTCTTGTTTCCGCCATATACGTACCTGGGAATATCTGTTACATCGCCAGGTTTCTGCCAGCGGTTCAGGATACGGCTCGCTTTGTTGAAAGTGGGATTGGCACCGGCACCCAGGTAGAATGAGTTGAACGCATCGAAGGAATAGTTACCACCACTATAGTAGATCTGCGCTTCCAGTGTGAAGCCTTTGAAGGTAATTGTATTGGTAAGCGCACCGAAGTATTTGGGTGATGCAGAATTAGAAATCAGTCGCTGCGCAGTGGAATATACGTTCTGCTTGTTTTTCAGCGTTGAATCGGTATACCAGAGCGGGTCACCGTTTGCCTGATCAACCCCGGCATATTTCCGGAGGAAGTAAGACTGTACATCGTATCCTTCGCGATAGATAAACAAACCGTTGAGGATGTCTTTTCCATCGGGCAGCTTTGTTACTTTGTTGGTATTTCTTGCATAGTTGAAATTCACTTCCCAGGTAAGATTTTTTGTCTTCACGGGAATCAGATCCAGTGTAAATTCAACACCCTTGTTCTCCAGCGAACCAACGTTCTTCCTCACTGTAAGAAACCCTGATGTGGGTGAAAGCGGCACATCCAGCAGGAGGTCTTTCGACTTCCTTACGTAATAATCGGCTGTGAAGTTCACGCGGTTTTTTAATATACCGATATCAATACCCAGGTCGAAGGGTTGGTTGATCTCCCAGGTCAGATCCAGGTTACCTACGTTGTTGGGGAAGCTACCCGGCGTGCTGTTGTAATTAGCACCAAAGCCATAGCCGGGGAAATAATCATAGTTACCAATACCGGCATTACCGGTGCGACCATAAGAAGCGCGCAGTTTCAACTGGCTGATAAAATCGCTGCTGGCCATGAATTTTTCTTTGTCGACATTCCAGGAAGCACCTACTGACCAGAAGTTTCCGTATTTATTGTTGGAACCGAAACGGGAAGAACCATCGCGGCGGAAGCTGGCAGAGAGGATGTACCTGTCTTTATAATTAAAGTCAAGCAATGAAAACTGCGAGAGGAAAGAATAGTTGGAGATTGTTGCGGAAGCAGTGCGTGGCGTAGCTGTTGATGCTGCTTGTTGCAGTGCCAGTGTGAGCGGGAAGCCCGCGCCCTGAAGGTTATTAAAATATCCTTTCGAGAGCTGGCTTTCGTAACCCAGTTTCAGGTTGGCATAAATATCGCCCGATTTACCAATGTTCTGGCGATAGTTCAGTGTGTTGGTAAAAGTGTAGTTGAAATAGCGCGTATAGAAATTAAATACACGTCCGGTAGTAGAGGGGTTGTAGAGAATACCTGTTCCGAAGGTAGGACTACCCGGTAATGTGGCTACACCATCGCCATAGAACGGATTGTTGTATTGTTCTTCTTCCAGTGTATTGTAATCAGCGCCATAGCTGGTTCGGAAAACAAGGTTGTCGAGGATTTTGTAATCAGCGGACAATGTTCCGCGCATGCTTACCTGGTTCAGGCGGCGGTGATCGAGGCTGGTAGTGGCCAGTGTATTGTAGATACCGCTTGTGGGGAATTGCGCCGTGAGGTAATTGAGTGAACCATCCGCTTTATAGGCAGAAGAAGTAGGAAGAATGAAATAGGCACTGAGGATGGGGTTACCGAACGCACCACCATTCTGCGGCGTATTTTGTTTCACCACACCCGCATCTACATTTACATTCAGCGTTAACCGGTTGGTGGCCTGGTTGGTGATGCGGAATGCGCCGTTATAACGGGTAAGGTCACTCGTAACGGTATTACCCTCCTGTTTGAAGTACCCACCGGACACGTAAAAAGTTGTTTTGTCCTGCCCACCGCTTGCGCTTAAGTTATACTGACGCTGAGAGCCCTGACGTGTAACGGCTTTCAGCCAGTTGAAGTCGGTACCATTGCCTTGTCCCAAAGATGTTAAGGTTGCATCGATTTGAGCCTGCGTTGCACCGCTGTTGACCAGTCCTTCGCGGGTGAGGTCAAGGTATTCTTTTGCATTCAGCGGCCGGTTGCGTTCACTGGTATAGGCCGTATTGTTGTAGCCCATCTCGGCATCCAGGCGGAATTTGGTTTTACCCATTTTACCTTTTTTGGTTGTCACCAGTATCACACCATTTGCACCGCGGCTACCGTAAACAGCGGTAGAAGCCGCATCTTTTAATACAGAAATACTTTCGATATCATTCGGGTTGAGGGTGCTGAGCAGGTTCGCGGTTGTTTGCAGCCTGGAAGCATCACCAGAGTTGATGATGGCACCATCTACCACCCACAGTGGTGCGTTGCTGGCATTGATGGAACTAATGCCGCGGATACGAATGTCCTGGTTGGCACCCGGTGCACCGGAAGAAGCGGCAGATTGTAACCCCGCAACTCCACCCTGCAGCGCCTTATCAACCGAGGTGAACGGCTTGTTTTCGATATCAGCTGCTTTCACGGTAGCAACAGAACCGGTGAGGTCTGCTTTCTTTTGCGTTCCATACGCCACCACCACTACTTCCTGCATGGTACGGTCGGCTGATTTCAATACAACCGTGAGGGTTTGCCCGTTGATGGTCAATTCCTGTGATGCCATGTCTACTGCAGAAATTACCAATGACTTGGCATTGGCCGGCACCTGGATGGAGAAGCTGCCATCGGCTTTTGTGCTGGTTCCGGCTTTGGTGCCTTTCGCCAGTACGGATGCATTCGAAATGGGATTACCTTTTTCATCTGTTACCCTGCCGGTAACATTGCGCGTTTGCGCGAGGAGCTGTATGCATAGCAGTACAGTCCCCAGCAGAAGGGAAAGTTTTCTCATGTAATTAGTTTTGACTTATTAGAAAAACCAGTGGGACCGAAATGGCAATAACAAGCTATCAACTCAACTGTTCGCAGTGGTTAAAAGAAATTTAACAAGGTAGACTTATAAGGCAAGGCTCAGTAGGAATAGCAGTTTTTGTTTAATGCGCATTGCCGTAGCGAAACAGCAGGGTGAGATCCTGTTCATCCTTGAAATTGATGTGATTATTTTCAGCATAAGCAACGAGTTGCGCATACCGATCCTTAAACAAACCCGACACAAATGATTTGTTGCGTTCAAGTTTTTGCGGTTGTCCGCCCGGGGTTTGATAGAACAAAGATTCCTTGCGATCGAACACATGTATTGTACTGGCACTGGTATAGGGCTTGTCTTCACGACTGGTAATGACTATCTTTTTCAGCAAGCGCACGCTGCCTGAATCGAGTACCTGGTAAACGGTTGCACCTGTGCTGTTGAGTGCCTGTCCCGCACTTTCAAGCAGAAAGTTCTCGCCGGTTTCGGGCGTCCTGAGCTCCAGGGTACGCACGAGTTTATCGGCGATCATTTCCTTTCCGTCTTTATCGAGGTATTGCACCAGCCTTTCTGCAACATTGTACTTCACTTTCACATTACTGTACGACTTGCCATCCATTAAAACAATACGTGCGGGACGATAATCATTTAAAAAAAAGGGGCTGCCTTCAGTTGCATAGTTGGCAGCAATCAGCAGCGGCCGGCCATTGACATCGCTGAGAAAAGGATTGCCATTGGATTCGCCAACATGGGAATAGGACTGTGCATCTGCGTTCGCGACAATAACTACAGCGAGTAAAAGAAGGGTCTTTTTCATCGTAATCAATTTACGAAAAAAGCAGCCGAACATTACTTATCATACATAAAAAAGGGCTGCACCGAAGTACAACCCTTTTTCAAATTATCCAGTGAGCCGATTAGTTATCGGTCATCAGTTTGTTCAATTGAAGCTCTGTAGAAGAGATCGGCCAGATATAGTTCTGGGCAGATGCAGGTATCGCAGCTACGTTGCTTTTTGCAGGAAGCGGCTGCAATTGACGCAGCAAATCCGGTGCGCGAAGGCCTTCACCCAGGAATTCGATGCGACGCTCTTTCATGATCGCGGCCAGTAAATCATCGGACGTTGTGAAGCTGGCAACTGTGAAAGTAGTAGAAGCATCAGAACGGCTGCGAACAGCGTTCAGCAACGCTACTGCTTGTGCGTCGATGGTATTGGTAGAACGAACTTTTGCTTCGGCCAGGTTCAACAGGACTTCTGCGTAACGTATAACAGGTGCATAATCGGTGAAGGGTGATGGACTGGTATATTTTGCCAGGTATTTCTTACCCGAAGCAGCAGTGTAGATAAAGCTACGGCGCTTGTCAGTCGCCAGCCAGCCGGCGTCAGCGATGATGCCTGCAGCGTTTAGTGTA
>JAGWTK010000188.1 GCA_028876035.1 Bacteroidota bacterium | reverse complement strand
GCACCCGGCATTCCATACTGGCTTTGCATTGTTTCACCCTTGGTGGCCGTACTTTTTCCGAAGGCGCCATTTCCAGTCCAGCTTTGACAAATTCGTTTGTGCCGCGGGGATATTCGTGGCTTGCCAGGGAGACCTGCTGTACCATCGATGCATCGGCGATATTGATTACGACTTCCGGCACTTCATACACGTTCTCCAGCGTGTGCTTGCTGGTATTGTCCCTAACGCGTCGCGCCGGCGAGAATACCACGATGGGCGGATGCGAGGAGAAAATATTGAAATAACTGAACGGACTTAAATTAACTGCGCCTTCTTTGCTGATGGTACTGGCGAAGCAAATGGGTCGGGGGGCGATGATATGTTGCAGCAAGTCTTGCCGGCTCACCGTGCTGAGGGTGCTGAGGTCAAAGCTGGGCATGGTTTTTTTTCAATGAGAGGATGGAGAAATCGGATGCTTCTTCTACCATGGTATTTTCGAGGCAACCCAGCGCATCAACCTCCATCTTCACTACATCATTGGGTTGCAGCCATTGTTCGGGGTAATGAGGGTCGTTCAATTTTCCGGTGCCATTCAATTCCAGGAAACAACCGGTGCCTACCGTACCACTCCCAATCACATCGCCCGGAAAAATATCTGCACCATACGAAACGCGTTCGATGATTTCCGCAAAGGTCCAGTCCATATCTGCCAGGTTACCTTCGCTCACTTGTTGGCCATTGACCTCGCAGCGCATTCGGAGGTTCCAGTTCTTTCCCTGGTGTCCGGGCCTGGGTGCGGTTTCATACATAGTGAGTTCGTCGGTCGTAACCAGCCAGGGACCAATCGTTGTGGCAAAATCTTTGCCTTTGGCAGGACCAAGATTCAGCAGCATTTCTTCCATCTGCAGGCGCCGCGCACTCAGGTCGTTCATGATCATCAGTCCGCCGATGTATTCATCCGCTTTTTCAGCCCGGATATTCCTGCCCCGTTTACAAATCACGATGGCTACTTCCAGTTCAAAATCCAGTTTTTCAAAATGATCGGGCATGCAAGCTACGGGGCCCGGACCTTGTATACTCCGGTGGTTTGTAAAATAGAAAATAGGGTATTGATCAAACTCCGGAATCATCGGCACTTTGCGATTCCTGCGTGCTGCTGCAACGTGCTGACGAAACGCATAGCCATCACGGCAGGAAGGCGGTTGCGGAATAGGCGCTTTTATAATTACTTCGGAAAGTTCAATACCGGATTTTACAGCGGTTGGGTCCTGTTGAATGGCATGGGTGATAGACTGTAACAGGGGATAATTGACTGACCAGTTATCAAGCACGCCCTGTAAAGTGTTGGGCATTGAATGATGCAATGCACTTAAAGGAAAAACCTGGTTGGCGATCAACAACCCCGCATGCTCGCTTTGTTGATATAGATAGGTGACTAATTTCATGCAGCACTTATTTTATCCAGCTGGTGATATAATCGCGGTTTTCAATGCCAAGCGCGGTATCCGTCAGCATCAATGGCCGGAAGGTATCCACCATTACAGCGAGTTCCTTTGTTTCTTTTGCACCGATGCTTTTTTCTACGGTGCCGGGATGTGGACCATGCGGAATACCTGCCGGATGCAGGGTGATCATACCGCGGGTAACGTTTTTGCGGCTCATGAAATCGCCGTCTACATAGTACAACAATTCATCGCTGTCGATATTAGAATGGTTGTACGGTGCAGGAATTGATTCCGGATGATAGTCGTACATCCTAGGTACAAAGGAGCAAATCACAAAATTGTGCGCTTCAAAGGTCTGGTGAACAGGCGGTGGCTGGTGTACGCGGCCGGTAATGGGTTCGAAATCGTGGATCGACAAGGCATACGGATAGCAACAGCCATCCCAGCCGATTACATCGAAAGGATGAGTACCATAGTGAAGATGATACAGCATGCCTTTCTTCTTCACTTTGATCACGAAATCACCTTTTGCATCGTTTGTCTCTAAGTCTTCCGGCTGGCGAATATCGCGTTCGCAATAGGGGGAATGCTCCAGGAGTTGTCCGTGTTTGCCGGTGTATCGTTTTGGATAACGGACAGGACTAAACGACTCGACTATGAAGAGCCTGTTGCTGTCTGTATCAAATTCCATTTGGTAAATGGTGCCTCTGGGTACTACCAGGTAATCGCCATATCCGAATCGGATTTTGCCATACATCGTTTTCAATACCCCCGATCCTTCGTGTACGAAAATTACCTCATCGGCATCGGCGTTCTTGAAGAAATAATCCTGCTCGTTTTTCTGTGGGGCAGCGAGTACTACCTGGCAATCACTATTTACCAATATGGGTCTTCTGCTATCCAGATAGTCTTTTGCGGGCTTCACCGAAAATCCTTCGAAGCTGCGATGGCGCAGCATTTTTTCTTCTGCTACCGAAGGCATTACAGAAAAGCCCTCTTCTGCTTTCAGTATTTGTGTAGGCGGATGTAAATGATAAAGTAAAGAATACTCGTCCGAAAAACCTTCTGTCGAAAACAGCTGTTCCGAGTAGAGCGATCCATCCGGCTTTCTGAACTGGGTGTGCCGCTTGTGTGGTATATGTCCGAGTGAATGGTAATGTGGCATGACAGCAATTTGCTTTTTTTTGATTAGAGATTCCCCCTTACTTCCTGTTCCCGTTCGATGGCTTCGAACAAGGCTTTGAAATTTCCCTTGCCAAAGCTTTTTGCGCCCTTCCGTTGGATGATTTCAAAAAACAGGGTAGGCCTGTCTTCCACCGGCTTTGTAAATATCTGCAATAAATAGCCTTCATCGTCGCGATCGATCAAAACACCGAGTTCGCGCAAAGGAGCTAGGTCTTCGTCGATATGTCCCACCCGTTCCAGCACCGTATCGTAATAATTGCCCGGTACACGCAGGAATTCGATGCCGCGTCTTTGCAATTCGCTGACCGTTTCGATGATATTGTTGGTAGCAAGCGCCACGTGCTGCACGCCCTCACCCCCGTAAAATTCAAGGTACTCTTCTACCTGTGATTTTTTCTTTCCTTCCGCTGGTTCGTTAATGGGAAATTTCACGTACCCATTACCGTTACTCATAACCTTGCTCATCAATGCGGAGTATTCAGTAGAAATATCCTTATCGTCAAAGGAGAGGATATTGCGGAATCCCATCGTGTCAGCATAAAACTTCACCCATTTCTCCATCTGTCCCCAACCTACGTTGCCAACGCAGTGGTCCACATGCAACAAACCAGTGGAGGTAGGATTGTAGTTACTTTCCCAGGCACGAAAGCCCGGCATAAACGGACCATCATAGTTTTCACGTTCAATGAAAAGGTGAACGGTATCGCCATAAATTTTTATACCACTCATCACTACGGTACCATGATCATCCTTGTAGTGATGCGGCATCATATAGCTTTCTGCCCCACGCTTGGTGGTTTCTGTCCAGGCTGCCGTTGCATCGGCAACCCGCAACGCAATCGCACGGATACCGTCGCCGTGTTTGTGTACGTGCTCTGCAATTTCGTTGCCCGGACGTAAGGGTGTGGTAAAAACAAAAGTGAGTTTGTGTTGCCTGATGGCGTAGCTGGCTTTGTCGCGACAACCGGTTTCAGGCCCGGCGTAGGCCAGGGACTGGAAACCGAAAGCTGTTTTGTAGAAATGGGCGGCTTGTTTGGCATTGCCGACGTAGAATTCGATATAATCGGTTCCCAGCAAGGGTAGAAAATCGGTAGTGGCTATTTTTTTGTCGAGTGTTTCTGTGGCTGACATAACATTGGGTTTTGAAATGAATTCAATGAACAGGCAAACCTGTTGTTCCATTGTAGTTAGGCAGTCAGCTTGGGTCCATGGCGAGTACTGCTACCAAAAAAATGTAGCGTCCCCGCTGATCAGTAAAAGTTTTATGTGGGTAATCGGGCCTCATGCAGCGGCATTGGGTTGTATAAACAATCCTATTTTGTTTTTATTGATGACAAGCCAATCGGCCAGTTGATCAGCAATGGCCGGCAGGTCTTCCATTTTTTCTATCACAAAATATTGTTCCTGGAACCGATCGATGGGGTAGGGGGTAGACAATATTTTTTCGAGGTTGAAAGGCAGTCGGGTTGCTTTCGGCGATAAACAAAATTCTGTTTCGCCAGGGGAGGACAAGATGCCTGCGCCGTAAATTTTCAATTGTCCGTGCTCTTTCACCAGTCCGAATTCCACCGTGAACCAATACAGGCGACCGATCAGTTCGATCACTTGTTCGTTGTTCAGGTAGGGGGCTGCAATCTGTGCGAGCTTAGACAGGTATTTGCAGATGATGGGATCAGCCAGCAGCGGAATATGGCCGAAGGTATCATGAAACATATCGGGCTCTTCGAGGTAGTCGAGTTGCTCCATTTTTCGGATCCAGGTGGTGGACACAAAATGTTTTGCAGCCATCAGCGTAAAAAATTCTTTACCGGGAATCAGTCCGGGTACTGCCTGCACATCCCACCCGGTCAGCCGGCGAAGGCGTTCGTTGATGGTAGAAAAGTTGGGAATGGCGGTTGGACTGAATCCCAAATCCTCCAGTCCTTTTTTGAATTGCTGATAAGATGTGTTTTCAATCGCACCGATCTGGCGGGCGTATAACATCGACCAAACTTTGTGGTCAGCGCTGGTGTAGCGATCATACAATTGTTCAAACATGGCAAGGCGATTAGCGTTAGAAATAGGAATGCACACAAAGAGGTGCGAACGCTAGATGGGGCGGCGTTTGCGGGTTTTTTTGGCGGAGGGCCGATGGTACGATACAAACAGGATTTGTTTCATGTTGGCCGGAGGTCATAAAGGACCGCTGGTTCAAAGATAAAATCTTTTCTCCAATTGTACTAACGTCTGTTAGTATGGTTTTATTGGATTTTAACAAGGCTTTTTCGGGAGCCTGCCGGCAGTCGATCAACAAACTTTATTTTGCAGGCCAAAGGCATATCATGAAAACATGGCTCCTCATTGTGCTGCTGGGATTCAGCGTGTTGTCGCAGGCCCAGACCGATAGTTTTAATCGTTGGAATCCCGCGCAGCGTGCCATCAATGCCCTGGAAGGCTCGGCATGGCCGGGTGATACGGCTCAATTTTACCGTCGGCTGCCGGCTGCTGCAGAGAAACTGGTTCGAAAAGAAGTGTGGGATTTGTCGGGCAATACCGCCGGGCGCTGGCTTCGTTTCAACAGCAATTCGCCAACCATCATTGTACGGTACAAAAGTTCGGGCGCGCGTCAATTGTACCATATGCCTTCTACAGCGGTAAGCGGGCTTGATTTGTATTCGCATACTATTGATGGCAACTGGATTTGGTCGATGGGGAAGATTAGTTTCGGGGATACCACGGAGTACAGGTTTACGGGGTTGGACAGTGTTGATCAGCACGTGCCCAACCGCGAATATTATCTTTATCTGCCCCTATACAATACCGTTAGTTGGATGGAACTGGCCGTTCCAGCCGGACATACGCTTCGACCCTTGCCAGCGAGAACCGAACTACCGATCCTGGTGTATGGTACTTCCATTGCACAGGGCGCTTGTGCAAGCAGGCCCGGCTTATCCTGGACCAATCAACTTGCGCGGAAAATGGATCGGCCACTGGTAAACCTGGGTTTCTCCGGGAATGGACGGCTGGAAAAGGAAATCATCGATTTGATAGTGACACGTCCGGCTGCCGTATATGTATTGGATTGTTTGCCCAATTGCACGGGGATGGACAGCACAGAAGTAAAACGCCGTTTGCTCTACGCTGTTCAGGCATTAAGAACAGCACGTCCCGCAACGCCCATTATCATTACCGAACACGATGGCTATAGTGATGATGCCCTGCATCCAGGCAGCAAGTCGCCTTATCAAATCGTGAACCGTGTCGCCCGTCGCCTGTACGATTCGTTGCAGTCAGCAAGGTTTCCGGCGCTTTTCCTGCTGTCAAAAGAAGCCATTCATCAAAGTATTGAAACCATGGTGGACGGTGTACATCCCAACGATGCAGGTATGGCGCAATATGCCAATGCGTACGAGCAGTTACTCAGGGAAGTGCTGCACGAAGAAAGCAGCATCGTCTCCACAGCAAGGCCCGTCTCCCAACGACGCGATGCAAATATTTACGATTGGGAAACACGGCACCGGGCCATACTCGAACGTTGCCGGCAACAAAGACCTACGCTAGTATTGATTGGAAATTCAATCACACACTTCTGGGGTGGAGAACCCGCGGGCGGACGGTTGAATGGCCCGGATGCGTGGCATAAATATTTTGACAATGCTGTGCAGAACATGGGCTTTGGGTGGGATCGGGTTGAAAATGTTTTGTGGAGAATTTACCACGGCGAACTAGATAGCATCGCGCCCAAAAATATTGTCCTTATGATCGGCACCAATAACCTGGGCATGAACACCGACCAGGAAATCACGGAAGGACTTGCGTTTTTGATCCAGGCTATCCGGCGTAAACAGCCAGCAGCGCGGATTTTAATGATGGGTATCTTTCCGAGACGGGGTATGGAAGAACGCGTTGTGCGCATTAACCAATCAATAGCATCGATGGCAAAAGATTTGCGTATAGCCTATGCAGACGCAGGTAATTTGTTCCTTAAACCCGATAGAAAAATCGACGAAGCATTGTTTACAGACGGATTGCATCCGAATGAAGCGGGCTATGATCGCCTTGGTGGCTTTATCCGGCAGCACCTGCAATAACAACTTATTTTATTACCCGCCAACCCATCCCTGAACCCAAACAAAGGTCATTGGTTGTGCCAGTTAAAACAAAATGGGAAAATATCTTTGGACCATCGGTTTGTTATTTTTGAGTAACACCTTTATGACATTCGCCTGGTACGGGCACCTTAAATTTTTTGGCAAAGGACACCAGGCCGCCCTGTGGTTGATCATTTTGGTGAGCTGGGGACTCGCCTTTTTCGAATATTGTTTCCAGGTGCCGGCCAACCGCATTGGTTTCGCAGAAAACGGCGGCCCTTTCAACCTTGTTCAGTTAAAAGTAGTGCAGGAGGCGATAACGCTGATCGTGTTTATGCTGTTCTCGGTATTCTTTTTTAAGAATGTGCAGTTCACCTATAATCACATCATTGGGTTTGTGTTGCTGGTAGCGGCGGTGTACTTCATTTTTAAGAAATGACATTGTTTAAACGTTCTTCTGTGAAGCATGCGTAGTTTGATACAGCCTTTGACCAGGTCCGAAAATCAAAATGCAAAACTCAAAGAAATTAAAATGTAAACGAGAACAGCTAGTAGCCAGCAGCCTAAAAAAGCTTTCTATGAAATTATTCGCACTTTTGTTAACGGTCTCAGCAATAGTATTCGTCTTCCCTTCCTGTTCTTCCTCTAAATCCGCTACAGGCACGGCCCCGGATAAAGCCATTACTGAAAT
>JAGWTK010000187.1 GCA_028876035.1 Bacteroidota bacterium | reverse complement strand
TTCTGCCGCAGTAACTCAACCTGCTTTTTCACCTGCGTGTTTTTCATCTCCCGTACTTTGGCCACGGCTGCCTGCAGTTCTTCGATATCGATGGGTTTAAGCAGGTAATCGAATGCAGCAAAACGGATTGCTTTGATGGCATATTGATCATACGCGGTGGTGAAGATCACATGGAAACTTTTTTCTTCAATTTCATTGAGCATGTCGAAGCCATTCATGCGCGGCATCTCGATGTCGAGAAACACCAGTTTGGGCTGATGGTATTCAATCAGGAAAATGCCTTCGGGTCCGTTGTCGGCCTCCGCCACTACTTCCACATCCGGACAATAATCGGCCAGCTTTTGCCGCAAAGCAATACGCCCCTTCGCTTCATCGTCGATTATAATGGCTTTGTATTTCATACAATATTCAATTCTACGGTAACACGCGTTCCGGAAGCGCGGCCTTTTTCCTGTAAATCTTCAATGTGTACGGAAGCTTCGGACTCTTTGTTGAACAGCCGGATCCGATCATAGCTGATGTCGAGCCCATAGGATTTGTCTTTGTTGGTATTCATCCCGGCAGCTGCTGCCCTCCCTACCCCATTGTCGCTAATCACATATACGATGCGCTGTCCGTTCTTCCGAACCTGCATCGTAAGCAAACCGTCGTTCCCGTCTTTATTGCGCAAGCCATGTATAATGGCATTTTCAACAAAGGGTTGTACTATAAGCGGGGGCACTTTATAGTCGCTGTTCATCAAATCGTCATCCACCTGGATATTCGCCTTAAATTTTTGTTCGCTCCGTTGCATTTCCAGCTCAATATACAGCTTGAGCGTTTCCATATCTTTTGAAAAAGACACCAGGTTTTGTTTGCTGCCGTCCAGCACATTCCGAATCAGCTTTGCAAATTTATTGAGGTATACTGTCGCATTGTATTTGTCATTGCTCTGGATAAAGGCATCAATACTGTTCAAACTGTTGAAAATAAAATGCGGATTCATTTGTGACCGCAGGGCCTGCATTTGTGTCTCAGCAATATTCTGGCGAAGTTCCGATTCTGCTGATTTCTTTTTATTTCTCGCCGAGCGGTAAACGACTACGGCGATAATGATCCCCAGCAGCATGCATAACAGCACGGCAAGCAGTAAGCCGTTCTTGATGCGAAGGTCATGCTCCTGCAATGTCGCCAGCTCTTTGAGGTGGCTGTTTTCGATTTCCTTCCGTTTCACCATCCATTCGGTTTCTTTGATCGCAACGCCGCGGCGGTTGTTCAATGAAACAAGACTGTCGACCGCATTATGGTATTCAGTAAACCAGTATTGCGAAGAATCCTTCATGCCTTTTTTATCATAGGCGATATACAACTGGTGCGCGGCTTCGCTGATGCGTGACAAGTTGTGCGGATCGCGGGCAATTGCCATTGCTTTGTGCAGCATGCCAAGCTTTGCATCGTTGGAAAGGGAAGGCAGGTAGGTAACAGAAGCAAGGTAGGCCTTGAATTCGTTTTCCAGGTCCCCTACACGCCGGGCGATGGCAATAGATCGGTTGAGACAAGCCGAGGCTGAATCCATCTGCATCTTAGCTGCCCACCAAATACCATAATCGAGGTAATACAAGGCAAACAAGGAACTGTCATCCGAAAGCCTGGCACTGGCAAAACCTTTGTCCAGGTGCAATTTGGCACTGTCCAGCTGGTGATCTTCCAGGTTGCAGGCGGCGATAAGTTCAAAATTGATGGCCACGCCCCGCGATGAATTCAATTTTCGGTTGATAAGAATTGCCTCGGTAGCGTATTCGCGGCACTTGCCAAAATCTTTCAGCTGTTTAAAGTTATCCCCGATATTATTGAGTGATACTGCCTGGAGCCGGAGATTCTGACAGGTATCGGCATAGGCCATCGCCTTAAAATAGGCCTGGTTGCTGGCATCGTAGTTTCCTGAAAAGCTAAAGAGGATGCCTAAATTGATCTGCGCGAGTGCTTTGCCATACACGAAATTGAGACTATCACTGTAGTAGGATACTTTCTCATAATACGAAAATGAACGCTGGAGATCTTCATCAATGCCGCGATAGCTTATCCGGTGCAGGGTGAGTATATATTGGGAGTCCACTTTCGGATGCGCCTGGATCCAGGCAAGCATACTGTCGACCAGTCGGTTCTGTGCAGGTGAAGAATGACAAAACAGTATCCATAAAACAGCAATGAAACTGGCTTTTTTCATCTGGGATGGTTTGGCTGCCGGCAATCTGGGCTGGGCACAATTTAATACAAAGCGGGTTCTGAATCACTGGTTGCCCCGGCCTTACGCGATGGTTTGAGCCGTTGGCCTGTATCAATGAGTATACGGATAAAAAAAGTGCGGCAAGCCGCACTTAACGTTAATATTCCAACATCCTGCTAAAAACCTGGGTCGGCCGGCGTATTGGGGTTATTGTCTCTCTCCCTGAACGGATACGGCAGCAGGTTTCTTTTCCGCTCTGCGGTGGGGCGACCAAACCTGCGCATGTCTTCGAGCTTCATACCCGAGAGATACAACTCAATACAACGGTTGCGGTATATTTCGGTGAGCACATCTGCCTGGGTAGCGGGCGCCACCGCCGGCAAATCAGCGCCCAATCCCAGCGGATCCTGTGCCGCCTTTTTCGTTACTACTTTATTGAGTTCGGTAACAGCGTTTACCAGGTCGGGGGTCGACTGCCTCGCGTAGGCTTCGGCCTTGATAAGTGTCATCTCGCCCGGGAAGTATACCGGAATGGCTGTTGTGGCGGCATTCCAGAAACCATTCAACCGAAACCGGGGATTGATGGTGGGGTTGATGGCTGTATAAAATGGAATTCGCTTGTCGGACGTTGAGGGGGCAATGGCAGCAGGCAGTCCCAGTGTTGAATCCACCGGCTGGTACAGGTTATTGGTAGACGTGGCAGTATTGTATACGGGGTTGGGCGTGGCGGCATCAAAATTAAAAGTAGACTTCTTGCTGAGATCAACTGCGTTGGCAGAAGCAAGGGCTGCACTGTAGTTCCCGGCGAACAGCGAATAGCGGGCCTTCAGTGCATTCAATGTGTTTACAATGTCCATCCCGGCGGGCATATCACTCGCAAACCCTGTGCTGATAGGATTGGCGGCAATTGTTGCGAGTGCTTTATCAATCGCAGCCACCGCTTTGTTAAATCCCTGTATCCTGTCTACAAACTGAGTCGCGTTCACACCAGTTGTATCCGGTACTTTCTCCCAGAGGGTAGAGAGCGCGCCAATGGATAGCGCTTTGATGATGGTCGCGTAGCCCGTTAGTCCGCTTGCATACCCTTTATCGCCCAATTGTGCCGCGCCATTGATCACGTTGTTGGCATCATAGATACATTTATTGGCAGTGGTCCAGATATTACCCAGCAAGGCGTTTGTACCGTCTACTGCAGAACCACCCGTGGTAAGTTGCAACTCCGAGGTATTGCCCGCATTCAGCAGGAAGCTTTCATTCGTAAGCAAACCCACCGCATCTGTTACGCCGGGGGCAACATTGAGCGAATAGGTTCGCTGTATGCCAATCGCCGTTCCCATCAAACCTTTGGCGGAGGCCAATACCTGTGCCGACGTAGCAGCATTCGGGTTGCTGAAATTTTTCTTGCAGGCGGTGATGGAAGCCAGTATCAACAACAGCGCAAAGGATGTATATATTGTTATCTTTTTCATGATAGCGTTTTGTGTTGAGTTAGAAGGATGCTTTTAAACCCAGGCTGAACGTGCGCGGAATGGGCACGGCACCAAAGTCAATTCCCCGCAGGATGGTGCTTTGTCCGCCCGCATTCACTTCCGGGTCGTATCCCTTGTAATTATCCCAGCTGATCAAATTTCTTCCGCTGAACGTTACACTTACATCGCTGATGCTTTTGATGCGGCCAAGGTTATAGCTAAGTGATAACTCGCGCAGCTTAACATAGGAACCGTTGTCTACGCGCCATTCTTCAATGGCATACACGCCGGCGATATAGCCGCGCGGCAGCTTGCCCAGGTCTTCCTGCTCTGCTACCAATCCGTTTCCTACCCCCTGCCTGGTACGCCAGTCGGCATTCCAAACATTCGCTCCCTGCAGGAAATCCACCTGTGCCCGCAACGCTAGTTTTTTCCAGCTGAGTTCATTCACTACGCTACCCGTGTATTTCGGATTGGGATCGCCCACAATTTTCCGCAGCGTCGTACCGGTTGGCAGTCCATTGTTGTCTCTTGAAGGTGTATACACCAATGTACTGTTCTGAACACCCTTTTCGGTGAGCGGAATGCCTGCACTGGTCTTCACCTGGTTGCCGTCTGCACCACGCGCGAAGAAGGTTCCGTAGAACACACCAATGGGTGCACCCTGTATGATTGCTACCGGTGCACCGGCATTTGTGCTCAGCAGGTTGAGCGCTGCACCGATATTAATGGCCTTATTGCGGTTATGGTTGTAAATCGCTGTAATTTCCCAGCGCCAATCTTTTTTTGCCAGCGGAACCGCTGTCAGTAATAATTCATAGCCTTTGTTTTCGAGTGAACCAAAATTATCCAGCAGGCTGGAAAAACCGGAAGTGGGTGCGATAAACCGGTTGATCAGCAGGTCCTGTACTTTTTTGTTGTACACGTTAACGGTGAGGCCTAAGCGATTTCCAAAGAATGAAAGATCGGCACCAAATTCAAGTTCTTTCTGGCGCTCCGGCTTTACATTCTCATTGGCCAGGGTACCGCTGGAAGAAAGTGATGTACGTCCGATAAAAGAGGTAGCGGCATAGGTATTGTACCGGGAATAAGCGCCGATACCGGTGAGGTTTCCGCTTTCACCGTAGGCGACACGAAGTTTGAACAAGTCCCACCATTTGGCAACACCCAACTTTTGCCAGAAATCGGTACCCGACAACACATAGCTTCCGCTGGCTTTCGTATACACCTGGTTGCGCTGGTTCTCACCGAACACCGAAGAACCATCTACGCGCACCGCGCCGGTAATGAAGAGCTGGTTCCTGAATTTAAAGTTCTGCTGCACGAAAGCACCGGACACCGAGATTTCACTTCGGTCATCCGTTCCCGGTAGTATCGTGCTGGCACCGTTAACCGTTTGCACAAAGGGTGCAAGCCCGCGGCCCTGCGCAAGGATATAATTGTTTTTCTCGTACTGCTGGGAGAAACCTACCTGCGTTACAGAACCCAGTTTTTCGCTGATGTCTGTGCTGTAGGTAGCATTGAGATCATGGTTGATCGCGAAAAAATTATTGGTAGCCGCACTCGCATACCCATTCTGCGTTGGATCGAGTGTTGGGCCACCACCCCAGAAAGCCGTGCTTACATTGTACGCGAATGGCGGGATATAGGTAGTACCGTTCTGTGCGTAGTTATCAATGCCCATGGTGTAATCCACCGTAAGATGCTTCAGCGGCTTTAGCTTAAGACCGATATTGCTGATGATCCGGTTGGTGGTCTGCCGCTGTTTAATGTCTTCAACAACAGATACCGGGTTGGCTCTTCCGCGTTCACCCACTGCCTGGATATTGCCGAGTGCATCCCGTTGCCAGATATTGTGGAAATTGCCAATGATGGTTACCGAATTCATCGGCGAATAAAATGAATTGCCATCGGGCTTTTCGTTGGCAGTGCTGTTTACATAATTCAACCCGATATTAAAGCTCATCCACTTATTCAGTGTTTGATCTACATTGCTCCGGAAACTGAATCGCTGAAAATCGGTATTCTTCACGATACCCTGGTTAAAGAAATAAGAACCGGAAACATAATATTTGGTTTTCTCTGTGCCTCCACTTACAGAAACCGTATTGTCTGTACCAAGTGCTGAACGAAAGATATAGTCCTGGTAATCGTAACGGGTAACATTGGTGGTATTGGTAAGCGAGGGCGTGAGAATGTCCTGGGTTTGTGCACCCGGTCCATCGGTCGGACCGCCAAACTTAACGGGCGCCTGGTTGACGCCTATTTTTTTACGCAGGCTGCTGCTAAGAATACTGGTACTGAAAGTAACCTTCGGCGCGCCGGTTTTTCCCCGTTTTGTAAATATCTGTACCACACCTGCATTCGCGCGGCTTCCGTAAATCGCCGCAGCTGCCGCACCATTCAATACTTCAATACGATCAATGTCCTGTGGATTGATGTCGACTAATCGGCTTTGGCCAATGGAACCAACTACATTGGCCCCATCGTATCCACCCTGTGTATTGGTAACGCGGTTGGTCGCATTGTTCACGATCACACCGTCTATGATATACAGCGGCTCTGAGGACGAGTTGATAGAGCTGATGCCACGGAGCCTTACAGATATACCGCCAGCGGGGTCACCCGAGTTCTGGCTGATTTGTGCGCCGGCTGTTTTACCCTGCAGGGCAGCAAGTACATTGCCGGTAGCGCCTTTTGAAAGATCATCTGCCCCTACCGAACTGATATAGCTTCCAAGTTGCCGGCGCGTGGTACCAGCGGAAGTTCCCGTTACAATCACCTCATCCAGTTTCGACACTTTTGCAGTGAGTACAGCATCTGCGGTATACGTTGTTGCGGTTCCTACGGTGACAGGAAGCACTTTTGTTTCAAAGTTCACCCCACTGAATACCAGCCGGTAATCACCCGGTTTCCCGGAAAAACTGAGCTTATACGCGCCCGCAGCATCCGTCACCGTTCCGGTGCTGGTACCACTAACCATCACCGTTATACCGGCCACCGGCTTCGCTCCCTCATCGGTGACCTTTCCTGAAATAACAACCTGTGCCCTGGCCTGTCCCGCGGCGATATTTACACACAGAAGTACCAGCAGCATGCGCCACAAGGCAGGTAATAATTTTCCTGGCTCCATACAGTTTGATTTTGGTAGTTGACAATAGCAGATCAATAGACCTGGATTCCTTTGTCTTTATAGGGTTGCAGCTTTTCTGCGGTAGGATCGAGTTCGGTAATCAATACATCAATAGATTCGGCACCGCAAATCCGCAATGGCTCCACGGTGCTTACTTTTTCTGATATACTGAGGGCAATTACTTTTTTTGCGCTGTTAATGATGGCTCTTTTTACCTGTACCACATCCCAGTCGTTGTCCATCAGTCCGCCTTCGATATCAATGGCATTCGTTCCCACGAAACAGATATCGGCTTTAATCTGCTGGATCTTGAGAATTGTTTCGGCGCCCACGGTAATGCGCGAGCTTTTGGAAAGTTTGTCGCCGATAATGATCACGTCTATATTAGGGTGATTGGCAAATTCAGTGGCTGCAGAAAGACTCACGGTAACAAATGTGGCATGCAGATCTTTGGGAAGGATCCGGGCAAGTTCGGTGATGGTCGTACCGCCGGTGGTAAGTACAAACATGCCGTCTTTAATAAAGGACAGTGCCTTGATGGCGATCGTGCGCTTTTCTTCAAGCGCGTACACATTACCCGGGGCGTTGATGGCCGGATTGAATGATTTGGAAAGCGCCCCGCCGTGCACCTTGATGATTTTACCTTCTCCTGCCAG
>JAGWTK010000186.1 GCA_028876035.1 Bacteroidota bacterium | reverse complement strand
GATGAAGCCATCCGCGACTTTGCCGAAGAAAATAACCTTGATATGCTGATAATGGTTCCGCGCAATCATGGGATTATCGAAGGCCTGTTGCACAAGAGTCATACAAAAGCATTGGTATTGCATTCCCATATACCTGTAATGTCGATCCATGAATAGTCAACCCCAAAAGAACACCGCCAAATGAAGAAAATTCTGCTGATTGAAGACAACAATCATATCAGGGAGAACACTGCCGAAATCATGGAACTGGCCAACTACCGTGTGTTTACCGCCGAAAACGGGAAAGCCGGCGTAGAAATCGCGTTGCGGGAAAACCCGGATCTTATCATCTGCGATATCATGATGCCGGTACTCGATGGCTACGGTGTATTGCACATGCTGCACAAAAACCCGCTCACACGCAATACGCCGTTTATTTTTTTAACGGCAAAAACTGATCGCACTGATTTCCGCAAAGGCATGGACCTGGGTGCCGACGATTATATCACCAAGCCATTCAGCGATACGGAATTGCTGAATGCCGTAGAAAGCAGGCTCGCCAAACGTGAATTCCTGCGGGAAGACGGAGAAGCGCGCCAGCACAACGAAAACCGGCAGCAAAGAAGCACGGCCGATTTGCTGGATGAACTAAAAAGTGGCCGGAATACCAACCGCTACCGGAAAAAACAAGTCATCTTCCTCGAAGGCAATCGTCCGCAGTGCCTCTACTATGTTGTGAAAGGGCGGATCAAAACCTTCAAGACCAACGAACAGGGTAAAGAGCTGGTAGTTGATCTGTTCAATGAAGGCGACTTCCTGGGCTATATTCCATTACTCGAAAACACCGCTTATAAAGAATCTGCCGAAGCGATCGAAGAATCGGAACTCGCCGTGATCCCCAAAGAGGATTTTGAAGAGCTGGTTGAAAACAGCCCGGAGATCAGCCGCCAGTTCATTCAATTACTGGCCAGGAACATCACGGAAAAAGAAAACCAGCTCCTGGGACTCGCGTACAATTCGCTGCGCAAGAAGGTTGCCAATGCGCTGATGGCCATCTACCGGAAATACAATGGCACGGGCAACAAATCGTTCAGCATTGATATCAGCCGTGAAAACCTCGCGAGTATTGCCGGTACTGCCACCGAATCACTTATACGCACCCTGAGCGATTTCAAATCTGAGAAACTAATCGACATCCGCGATGGCGGTATCACGGTACTCAACGAAACGAAGCTTGAAAAAATGATCAATTGACCAGTACCCCGCTTACAACGCAAGAGACCAGGTGACTGGTCTTTTTGCATAGTACAAACCACATGAATCATATACAGCAACGCAATTGGTAAGACGTGTGTCGTGCCGGTCTTTTTTTGAACCCTTCATTCAAAAAAAAGCCCCGCCTCATGCGGGGAGGCGGGGCGCTCATCTTTAGTTAACGGCGATATGCCGGCCCGTTGTCATTTTCTTCGCTTCTTCTTTTTTCGGAAGAATCATTTTCAACACACCATTTTCATATTTCGCTTCAATCTTTTCGCTGTTTACTTCTTCTGGCAAAGTAAAACTGCGGGAAAAAACGGTATAGCTGTATTCTTTCCTGGTGAATTCCGCGTCTTCTGTTTCACTCTCTTCTTCCTTATCGCAACTAATAGTAAGCAGGTTACCTGCCACATCAATATTGATATCTTCTTTCCGCAGTCCGGGAACTGCCAGGGCTACTGTAAAGCCGTCTTTGTTTTCCATGATATTGGCAGCAGGCGTATTGAGCATTCTGCTGTTGTTGTTGCCATTGTCGAACCACTCATTCCAGGGACGAAAGAAATCATCAAATAAAGATGGTATCGTTCCGGTGTTCCGGGTTAATGCTTTAACTGACATACAAACCTCCTTTTTTGTTTGATGAGTAATTTGTTTTGACCATTCAAAGCTACCATCGCCGGTAACCGGGTTCCTAAGACGGATATCACCGCAAATGCTGAAACCGGTCAGTCTGTCGGTTCCGGTCTGAGATAATTGCCAGCCAGTAGCTGACAGCTAACGGCCAATACACAACGGCCAGCCGCTCATGACCCTATTCAACCGCTGGTTTGATAGCTGTCATAGGATACCAGCAGTAAGGATGGTTAGATTTGTTCAAACGGGTCATATGAAAAAGATTCTGATTGCCAACGACGGCGCACATTTCTCCGAAGGGGCGTTCCAGTTCGCCCAAAGGCTGAATGAATTGTCACCGTTACTGCTCACGGGTGTTTTCCTGCCGGAAGAAGTGTACGCCAGCATCTGGAGTTATTCGATGACCGGCCCTCTCTATATCCCCGTAATGGACGCAGCAGGCGGCAACAGTGCAGCCGCTAAAGAAAAATTTGAATCGTTGTGTGTGAAGCATGGCATCGAATACCGGGTACACCACGACTATAACGACTTTGGCATCGCTGAACTTAAGAGAGAAACCAACTATGCCGACCTCCTGGTGATAGGTAGTGAATCCTTTTACGAACAGGCCGGCAGCACCGGCATCAACGAGTATGTTGATCAAACCCTTCACCATGCCGCCTGCCCGGTGGTGATAGTTCCCGAAGCGTCGAATTTTCCGGAAACCAATATTCTTGCCTACGACGGCAGTGAATCCGCTGCGTATGCCATCCGGCAATTCGCCCTGCTGCTGCCCGAACTTGCAGCCAATAAAACCATCCTGCTTTACGCCGGCCAGCCCGGAGATACACGCATTCCCGACCAGGAACAAATGGAAGAGTTTGCCAGCCGGCATTTCCCGGACCTAACCATCCACATTATCCATGCCGGTAGCAACGGCACATTTACGTCCTGGATTGCCAACCAGAAAAATGCTTTGCTGGTAAGCGGTGCTTTCGGCCGAACCATTGTTTCGCGGCTATTCCGCCAGAGTTTTATCAGCGGGGTCATAGCTGATCACCGGATCCCGGTATTTATTGCACATCGCTAATCCTCTTTACTACTTAAGCTAGAACTATGAAAAAGATCATTGCTGCGCTGGACGGACTGAAGCCGTCGGAATCAACGAAACAATATGCCATTGAACTTGCCCGCATCAACAATGCTTTTCTTACCGGTGTGTTCCTCGATGATTTTACCTATACGAGTTACAATATTTATGATGTAGTTACAAAAGATGGCGCGAACGAACGCGACCTGGAGCAATTTAACCGGGAAGACAGTGCGCGCCGCGATCGCGCAGGCAATGTATTCGGGCAAGCCTGTCGTGAAGCAGGCATCGCCTACAATATTCATCACGACAACAATATTGCGCTGCAGGAACTGGTACATGAATCTACCTATGCTGATTTGCTGGTGATCGATAGCAGTGAAACATTCCAGCAACGGCCCGACAAAATACCAACCCGTTTTATCCGTGACCTGTTGCCGGACGTACACTGCCCGGTACTGGTAGTGCCACAGGAATTCCGGCCGATCGAGAAGCTGGTGTTCCTGTACGATGGCACACCCTCTTCCGTTTATGCCATCAAGATGGTGAGTTACCTGATGCACTTCCCGGAAAACATACCGGCCGAAGTGGTGTCGGTAAAGGGTTTTTATGAAGACCTGCACCTGCCCGACAACCGGTTGATGAAGGAATTTATGAAACGTCATTTTCCACAGAGCAGCTTTGTGGTGCTGAAAGGAAACGCAGAAACCGGCATGACCGATTACCTCAAGAACCAGAAACAACCCATGATGGTGGCCATGGGTGCTTATGGACGAAGCAATATATCAAGATGGCTGAAGCAAAGTATGGGTAATGTGCTGATGAAAGAGCTGAACACCTGTATCTTTATTGCGCACCATTGACAGTAGCGATGACAAGGTTTCAAAAAATAATACGCCTGTCGGCCGTATGCCTGCTTTGTATTGCGCTGGTAACAGCTGTTGTTTATTTACTGCGGCATCGTTGATTCCCCCGACTACCTTGTCTCGTACCGGCCGCTGATTTCATTGATGCGAATACGGTACATGATCATCTTTTCCCTTCCTTTATCATCCGGTGTACTGCTTACCTCGTGTTCGTGTCCGTGCAGTGTGCTGCTGGTCATGAGCGAGAATACCCGGCTGAACAATTTTTCTTTGGCGGTCTGTGCTTCTTTACCGGTTAATTCCTCAAAGCTACCGAAAACCAATACGCATTGCCAGTTGGCCATATCCATCATCAGGTCAGCTTCGAAACAAACCAGTGGATTTTTGCGAAGGATGGAGAGCTTTCTGCCTTCATTTGTCTGGCCATAGATAAAGTCACCATCGTAGCTATAGGTTACCGGCACAATATAAGGCTGCAGACCATCGGTACAGGCGAGGCGGCCCAGCACCTGGCTGGACAATACATTCCTGATTTGGGTATCTGTTAATGCTCCTGTCATAACCATGTTTTCAACAAAGCTATCAACAAATCAATGCCCTTACCTATGACCCCGCTCATTGCCCCTCAATTTTCTGAACGCGCTTATCTCAGTTGCACAAATGATCTATGTCATTCGCCTCCCGCTTTGTGAAGGATAGCTTTACACAACGAACATGCGCAAGACCAACGATCATATCGTTCTCGAATCGGGTGTAAACTGGCTGCACGGGAGAAAGAGTATTTTGTATGCGAAAGAAGTGCAAACAACCATTTGTACAACAGGAGGCGCATTGCCTGGCGGAGAAGATCGCGAATGGAGCAGCGAACACCTGTTCCTGGCGGCAATGGCGGGAGGATATACCGCCGGTTTTATGCAAGCTGCAGCGCAACTAAAAATGCATCCGGTTCATTTCACCTGCGATGCAGTTGGCACACTTGAAAATAACGCAGGGCATTGGCGGTTCTGGCAGATTGATCTCTATCCGCGGATCGTCGTGCCTGGAACATCGGATCGCGCCCTGGTAGCCCTCGCAGATGTAACAGCGCGTGAAGCATGTCCCGTATACCATGCGCTTAATACCGAAGTTATTTTTCACACCAGTATTATCGTTGAACCCAATCATCCTTCCGGCACATGAATCGTTCTGGCAACAGGCTCAGTAAGCAAACCCTCGTAATGCGATGTATTCCGCTGGTATTCGCCTGGTACATACTTAAAATCTGCCGGCTATTGCGACGTATACTGCTAATTTTGTTTCCGGTAAACTTTCGACGCCCCTAAATTTTTTATACATGTCTTCCATTGTCACCCTCACCTTTAGTCCCTGTATCGATAAAAGTTCTGCAGTAGATGTCCTCGCACCCGAAACCAAGTTGAAATGCGCTGAGCCTAAACTGGAGCCAGGCGGTGGAGGCATCAATGTGGCACGGGCAATCCGGAAACTGGGTGGAAGAGCCACGGCCATTTTTCCTGAAGGAGGCTATACGGGAAAGTATTTCACTACAATGCTGGAACAGGAAGGAATACCCTGCAGCTACGTAGAAACGCGGCACGAAACGCGGGAGAATTTTATCCTTTTTGAAAATAGCAGCGGTAAACAATACCGGTTTGGTATGCCGCCAGCGCCGCTGGAACACGATGAATACGACCTGTTGATCGCAAAACTCGGGCAACACAGCGACGCGAAATTTGTAATTGTTAGTGGCAGCGTTGCACCCGGTGTTCCTGAATCTGTATTCCGTTCACTGGCCGCTACCGCGCACCAGTCGGAAGCGAAACTCATCACCGACGTATCCGGACCAGCACTCTTCCTTGCGCTCAGAGAAAAGCCGTTCCTGATAAAGCCCAACCTCGGTGAACTGGCTCAGTTGACAGGACATACCTTCCTAAGCCATGGTGAAATTATTCCGGCAGCCAAAGCTTTGATCCATGAGTATGGTTGCCAGAACATCGTAGTGTCGATGGGTGCTGATGGGGCCTGCCTCGTCAACGAGCACTTTGTATTGCTGGCCAAGCCCCCGGCCGTTGAAGTGAAAAGCACCGTGGGTGCAGGCGACAGCATGGTCGCCGGGATTGTGTACCAGTTGTCGGCAGGCGCTGAAATGCCGGCTGCCTTTCAGTTTGGTGTGGCCTGCGGAACTGCGGCTACACTTCACCGTGGTACAGAACTCTGCAACCGGCAGGATGCCGATGCGATTGCCGCAATGGTAGAGCTGCGCGCATTATAATTCACCTGGCCATATAACCGCCATCCACTGGTATAACAGCACCGGTTACATAACCCGCCTGGTCCGAACACAACCACAATACCACCGATGCAATTTCTTCCGGCTTACCCATGCGGCCCATTGGC
Organism: Bacteroidota bacterium; assembly: GCA_028876035.1. Lineage (GTDB taxonomy): Bacteria > Bacteroidota > Bacteroidia > Chitinophagales > Chitinophagaceae > JACMLD01. The sequence goes on along the minus strand of JAGWTK010000186.1, from coordinate 1,281 downwards.
GCCATGGCCGCAAAGGAGGCCAGCGCCGCCGGATCATTGCCCGCTACCCGATCTACCATGGCGGTATGAATAACACCCGGACAAACTGCATTCACCCGGATATTTTTTTGTGCATATTCCAGGGCTGCTGTTTTTGTAAGGCCGGCAACACCATGTTTGGCCGCTACATAGGCAGGCATGCCTTCAAAACCCACGAGACCGGCAATGGAAGAACAGTTTACCACCACACCACCGGTGTGGCGCAACATGGTGGCTATCTCCGACTTCATGCAAATCCATGTACCCCGCAAATCAACGGCCATGGTTTGATCCCAGTTAGATGCACTGCATTCATGCGTGGGCGATGAAATACCTTCCACGCCGGCATTGTTAAATGCGAAGTCGACCGTACCAAATCGTTGCTCTGCCATGGCCAGCATCAGTTCAACATCGCCCGCCTTCGCAACATCCGTCATTATAAACATTGCTTCTCCACCCTGCGCCTGTATCATTTGCATGGTGGTCTTTCCACTGGCTTCGTCCTTTTCTGCAACCACTACCTTTGCACCTGCAGCAGCAAAGGCCAGCGCCGTAGCCCGGCCAATACCTGAACCAGCCCCGGTAACAACGGCTGTTTTGCCTTTAATACCTGTTTCCATAAAATGTGTTTTGGACGATGAAAAGGTAGGACAACCATAGCGGGATAAGCAATGACTGCAGGCGGCCGGAAATCGATTTTCGTCAGGCACTAAAAAAAAGAGAGCCGGATGAAAATCCAGCTCGATTTTTTAATTCCAACTAATCCTGTGAAAACCCGATGTAAAGTAAGGGCAGTGCAATACCGGAATAAATGACGGAGGTCAGCAAACAAAATGACTCCTGTTGGAACTCAGCGACCTTCAAACCGACCGGTGAGTTCCTCGATATGAATTCGGTACAGGACTATCCTTTTACCCGATCGCGAGAGGTCACGCAACCATTGCTTAGGTGCCCTGCCCAGCAACGCATTTTCACTCATTTTAACCCTCATCATATGCCCCGAAAAAACCTTTATCGCATAGTAACGGTCCCGCGCTGTAGTGAGTTCTTCAAATACGCCATTGACCATAACCGACTTCCAGCGCTCATATGTTTGAATGTCTTCTACCTCAAGGCAGATACGCGGATTGTTGCGCATGATCGTAACCTTGGCACCCGGCAAACTCTGGCAATAAACAGCCGAACCATCGAACACATAACCGGTGGGAAACACATAGGTGTTGAAACCATCATTGCATCCGATTCTTCCAAAACAATGAATCA
>JAGWTK010000185.1 GCA_028876035.1 Bacteroidota bacterium | reverse complement strand
AAACCGCGGGTGTCGCTGGACGGACTGAACTGTTGCCGGCTGATAAAAAACAGATTCATATTATCTGTGTTGTAATAATCAATGCAGATCGCTTTCGCAGACCTGGTGTATCTATAGGCTTACGCCTCTTTTCCATGGTATAAAATCATCCTGGTTCAGCAATACCGCCTTTGGTATTATTTCGCCACTGGCGGCTTTGATGCAGTATTCGAGTATCTCCTCTCCCATTTGCTCGATCGTTTTCTCTCCTTCGATCACCGCACCTGTGTTGATGTCGATAATATCGGCCATGCGTTTTGCCAGGGCATTGTTGGTGGCAACTTTAATGGTCGGACAAACCGGGTTTCCGGTAGGCGTGCCCAAACCAGTTGTGAACAGGATGAGCGTTGCGCCACTGGCCGCCTTCCCGGTAGTCGCTTCTACGTCATTGCCCGGTGTACACACAAGATTCAATCCGTGTTTTACTACCGGTTCTGTATAGTCGAGCACATCTTCTACCGGTGATGTACCTCCTTTTTTTGCCGCGCCGGTGCTTTTGATCGCATCGGTGATAAGTCCGTCTTTAATATTGCCCGGTGATGGGTTCATATGAAATCCGGAACCCACTTTATGTGCCTGGTCATTGTATTCGGTCATCAGGCGAATGAACTTCTTAGCGGCATCCGCATCCCTGGTACGATCGATGAGCTGTTGTTCCGCACCACAGAGTTCAGGAAACTCTGCCAGTAAAATAGTGCCGCCCAGGGCCACCAGCAGATCGGATGCATAGCCGACGGCCGGATTGGCACTGATGCCACTGAAACCATCACTGCCACCGCATTTGACGCCAATCACCAGTTTATCCAGCGATGCAGGTTGTCTTTCGATCTTATTAATTTCTATGAGGCCCTGGAAAGTCTTGCGGATGGCTTCTGCTACGAGTTGCTCTTCACTCTGCGATTGCTGCTGTTCAAAAATGTAGAGCGGTTTGTCGAATCCGGGATTGCGTTTTTTTATCTCATCTACCAAAGCCTGCGTTTGTAAATTCTGGCAACCCAGGCTCATCACAGTAACGCCCGCCACATTTGGATGGTCGGCATAGGCAGCGAGCAATTTTCCCAGTATACCGGCATCTTGCCGGGTGCCGCCACATCCACCCTGGTGGTTGAGGAATTTGATACCGTCAACATTCTTAAAAAGTCGCGCAGAAGATTGGGTAGAATGAGCAGCCGACAAATCGATATTGCTGATGTCTTCTCCTTTTTTGAAAGCCTCTGCCAGGTAATGGGTATACGACTTATATTTTTGGGTAACGGCATAGCCCAGCTCGTTGTGCAGGGCTTCGCGTATCACATCCAGGTTGCGGTTTTCGCAAAATACGGTGGGAATAAACAACCAGTAATTGGCGGTGCCCACCCGACCATCTTTTCTCACATAGCCATTAAAAGTCCGGCCTGCAAACTTACTTGTATCGGGCGCCTGCCATTGGTAGTTGTAGGGCCTGTAGGCAAATGGTTCTGATGCATGTTTGGTATTATCGGTTGTCATTAGTCCGCCTTTGGGCACAGCAAACTGCGCCTTTCCCACCAGCACGCCATACATGATGATTTCATCACCGGCCTGCATATCCTTTTCGAAAAATTTGTGCTTGGCGCCGATATTATCCTGTAGCACGTAGTCTTTTCCTTCGTAGCTCACTGTTTGTCCTTTTACCAGGTTTTGCAGTGCTACCAGAACATTGTCTTTCGGATGAACCTTTAGAACGTTTTGTTTCATGTTGCCGTACTATGCTTAATGTGTTTGCGGAGCTGCGGCGGCTTGCATCGCTGTCGCTAATTTGCCTTCTTCGATGGCATGCAGGGCGGTTGTAACTGCAGCAGCAAAACCAGGGAGATTGCCCGCTGTCCCGCCCCACAGATCCGATTGCTCCAATACCTTTTGAACAAAGGTATCGGTATTGTGTATTTTCCACAACTCGTTCAGCACAGCTGCTTTATCATCGTTGATGGTATAGCTTTTACCCTCGGTGTAGCCTTTGAAACTGTTGCCTTCCTTTACAGATTTCATAAACCACAGGTAGGCGGCAAAGCCGAGCGCCATTCGCTGCGGTGCAAATCCTTTCTTATCGATATAACTTTTTATAACAGGCATGTTCCGCATGTTCATCTTGGAAGAATATTGCAGGGAAATGCTCAGCCACTGGTGTTCGATAAAAGGATTGCGGTAACGGTCCAGCACCTGGCCTGCAAAAGCCCTGGCTTCTTCTGTACCTACGGTATTACCGGTGATAGCCGGTACAATTTCTTCCATCATTAATTCCGTGATGAACTGGTTAAAAGCCGGGTTAGCCATGGCTTCCTTTACCGTGTTGAATCCAAGCTCAATGGCCATGGCGCAGGTAAAGCTGTGTGAACCGTTGAGCAAACGGAGCTTGAGCTCTTTGTAGCGCTCAATGTTATCGGCCAGGATAACGCCTTTATCGGCAGCGGCGAATGATAAAATCTGTTTTGTCCTGGCGCTGCTGGTTTCGATGGCCCATAACCGGTAGACTTCCGACATGATCATGCATTCGTCTTCGTAACCCAGTTCTTTTTCCGTTATCAGCTTATCATGACTGCCCAGGGCGCCTGGCACGATACGGTCGACCAGCGAATTGCAAAACTCGTTGTGTTGCTCCAGCCATTCGATGAAGGATTTTCCCAGTTGGTGCTGTGCCGCCAGCGTTAATATGATTTTTTTGAGGAGACCAGCATTATTGCTGATCAATTCTGTGGGGATGATCACCATGCCGCTTTCAGCGCTTCCATTGAACACCCGGTATCGTTCCAGCAGCAATGCCAGTAGTTTCGCCGGGTAACTGGAGGGTGGTTTTGCATCCAGCGGATCGTTATCAAGGAGGGTGATGCCTACTTCTGTTGTATTCGATAGGATGATTTGCAGATCAGGATTCGCAATGCATTCGAGAACAGATGCCCATTCTTCTGATGCAGTGAGCACGCGGCTAATGGCGGCATTCACAATGTATTCGTTTACTTCTGTGCCGCTGTCAATGCCACGTACGCATTGGGTGGATAAATAATCCTGTGCTGCCCAGGCGCTGGTATCGCCCTTACTGGTTGATTTTACCACTACGATACGACCGTTAAAAATCCCTGCCTTATTTGCTTTGTCGATAAAATAGTCCGGTAGTCCGCGCAGTAGCACCCCTGTGCCGAATTGCAGCACTTTTTCGGGTAGCGCAAACAGGGAAGCATCGGGCAGATCAAGTCCGCTTCTTTTTTGTATCGATGACAGGTTTTGCCGGGAAATTTTCATCATTTATTTTTTGGGTGTTGCCTGGTGTAATAACCATTTAACCAAATCGGTTGCGGCTGTAAAGTTTTCATAAGTCGCAGGAAGTTTGCGTCCGTCGGCATACTCATTGTAAAACCAGGGATCGCCCACCGCAAATACGGTTCCTTTTCCAATTTTGGCGGTGGCGATGATGACATCGCCCGTTGCATTTTTGAAGTGCGCGTTGGCAGGCGGTTTCAATGCCAGTGTCGATAATTCCTTGATGTATACTTTTCGTGCATTTTTAAAAATGGCATCGGCGGGTGTAAAGTAAAACGTACCGGTTTCAAACTGGTCGTGCTGCACACGGTTGATGCTGTTTTCATTAAAGTGGATGCCAAACTTTTCAGACAGCATATTGAAGTGAGTAAACTCTGCATTTCCCGAATCATTGCTAAGCAATACCAGGACACCTCCTGCTTTCACCCAATTGTAAATGGCGGTAGCGTCGGTCTCGTTCATGTAATGCGGCTTTGCCGTTTCTTTCTCTGTATCGGGATCAACGATGATATAAATGGAAGCATCTTTCAGTGCGCTGGCAGCAGGTGCACCGGGTAATGAGGTTGTAGTAGCACCGTACTGACGGAAGATGGCGCCCAGTGTGGTATAACCGCTGTTGGCCTTGTCTTCCCAGGTATAGTGAAAGCGTTCCATCGCACCAAATGCGTTCTTGCGGTATTCGTTGTTAAAATACAGATCAAGCAATACCTGTTTTCCCTTTCCCAGTTGTTGCAGTGGTACCATGCTCATTTCGTTGGATGCCATCAAAAAGCTGCCAATTCCTTTTGGGTCATTGGTAACAACCGGTTCGCGCATGTAATAGTCGAAGCTGCCATCGCGGTAGGGATTGCCACCCAGACCAGAAACTTTTACCGTGCCGTCGAATTGCAGGGAACCGTTTACTTCACGCAGAAATGTTTTAAGAATACCAGCCCAGCCTTTTTTTGCAACAGGAAGGTAAGTTGCGGGAATGTATCCGAGCCTTACAGCTTTTGCGATGGTGTATACGAACATATTGGCCGCGGATGCTTCAAAATAATTACGCTTGCCTTTCGGAGCATCGGGGATATCATACCAAAGTCCGTTCGCTGGTTGCTGCACTTTTGCAATGGCAGCGACAAGCCTGTTGAGAATGCCCAGGAGTTCCTTGCGACGCGGATGGTCTTTGGGAAACCAATCGAGTACGTCTACCAGTGCGCATCCATACCAGCCCATGGCCCTTGACCAGCTATGTGGGGAATGCCCGGTCAATTTATCTGCCCAGGCCTGTTGTTTGCTTTCATCCCAGCCATGGTATAATAAGCCTGTCTTTGGATCACGTGCATGTGCTTCCATCCAAACGAACTGGTTGGCGATATCATTGAAGGCGCTGTCTTCCCCGGCCAGGTTGGCATATTCTGCATAAAATGGCTCGGCCATGTACAGGCCATCCAGCCACATCTGCCATGGATAAATGTTCTTGTGCCAGAACCCGCCTTCGTGTGTGCGCGGCTGATTGCGTAGCTGCTCGCGCAGCAGGTTGGCTGCCTTGAGGTATTTGTCTTTGAGCGTTACGCGGTACAGCAACAAGGCCAGCTTTCCATTGTTGATATAGTCGATATTGTATTCCCCGGGTTTGTAATCGTGGATACTGCCATCATCGGCGATATAAAAATCCATCAGGTGCTGGATGTAATTGTAGTAGGTGGCGTCACCGGTGCGCAACCATAATCCTTCGAAGCCTTTTAGTACTACCCCCATGTCGTACGACCAGCGTGCTGGTTTACCATCCAGTGCGAAAGAATCCTTCCATAGATGCATGGTTGTTGCAGCCATTCGCAAACCCGGATCGCTATCCTGTGCAAAGAGCCTGCCCGCTAACAAGATTGTAACAACAATTGTGATCTTTTTCATCGCAGATACATTTCGCTGATTACTGGTAATGTATTTCTGTTTGGGATGCACCCAATTCAATGCTTGTTTTTTCTTTCAATGCAGCCGTATTGCCGCCGGTGAATCGTATGTTTTTAACACGGTCGCCTCCTGCCCTGAGCAATTGTTCTGTACTGCCCGGCACTTCAAGATGATCGAATATGATGTTGCGGCTCTGCACCAAATCAATGACCGGGTTGGTCTGTTTGGACAATACCGTCACGTTTTTTAAGCGAATTTCATCCGCTTCCTGGATATCGATCCCTTTTGTTGCCTGCAGTACCATGTTTTCGAGTCGTATATTCTGTACGTTCATTTCCGGCAGTCCACGGATAAAAATCGCTTTTGCGGCACCGTTGCATACGACGTTCGAAATAAAAAAATCCCGGAATACCGGCGTCGTTTCATCCACTGTTTTAAATTCAACTTTCGGGAGTTCTCTTTTTTCTCCGGCCAACGGTACCGGGTCTTTGGCCATATAGTACATATCAAACAGGATGGCCTCGCCCACTATATCCTTCATATTGATGTTGCGGATAGCTATCTTCTCAACAACGCCCCCACGCCCCCGGGTAGTTTTAAAACGGAGACCTATATCGGTTCCAATAAAATTGCAGTCGGATACTTTGATATTTCTTGCACCTCCGCTCATTTCACTGCCAATGACAAATCCACCGTGCGCATGGTAGACCGTGCAATTTCTTACAGTGAGGTTTTCAGTCGGACGGTTTCTTTTGCGGCCTTCGGCATTGCGGCCCGACTTGATACAAATCCCGTCGTCACCCACATCAAATACGGAACCTTCCAGCAGCACATTGCGGCAGGATTCGATATCGATGCCATCACCGTTCTGCGCATACCAGGGATTTTTTGACGTTACATTGCGCACCGTCAGGTCTTCGCACAGCAAAGGATGCAGGCACCAGGCCGGCGAGTTCTGGAAGGTAACGCCTTCGAGCAACACCACTTTGCAATTGGTGAACACAAGCAGGTTGGGACGGAGAAAGTCTTTGATGTCTTCGAAGTCTGCCGCTGTTTTACCATCTTTCAACACACCCGGATCTTTTGTCTTTGTTCCATTCACATATTTCTCCGTGGGATACCAGGTCTTTCCGTCTTCACTCAGCAGACCGCCTGACGCCACCAGGTTTTTCCATTGCGTTTCGGTGAGCTTATCTTTTTTCACAGCGCGCCAGGCATCGCCGTTGCCATCGATGATCCCTTTCCCGGTGATGGCAATATTTTCAGCGTTGGTGGCCGACAGTGGCGATTGATTGCGCACGGCAGGTTGTCCTTCCCAATTACCTTCTACCAAAGAATAGGCGCTGCGATCGCTGGTGAACTGCAACCAGGCATTTTCTGCAAGGTGGAGATTTACATTTGAACGAAGCACAATCGGACCGGAGATCCACAGGCCCGAAGGAACGATCACGGTGCCACCGCCTTTGTTATGGCATGCATCAATGGCGGCCTGTATGCTTTTGGTATTGATGGTTCGACCGTCGGCTCTGGCGCCATAGCGGGTAATGGGAAATTGCTCATTCCTGAATTTTACCTGTTTTACAACAGGCAAATTATCTATCTGTGCGTTCAGCATGCCCACTGCGATAAGCGCGGGCAGGAGGACAAGAAGCAATCGTTTCATCTCCGGCATTGAGGTAATAAATATCAGTTCTTTCGGCCAAAATCGCGAACAAATGCCTGTTTATCAGGAGGCATTTTTACGCAATCGTTCCCGGTAACGTTTTCTTTTTCGGTAATTTTGTTTCCTTTGCGCAGGTGACGATTTGCAAGGAGCCAAACCACCAGTATGAAATTTGAAGCCGCCACGATTAAGGACATCGCCAAAGCGTTGGGTTTATCCACTTCAACGGTAAGCCGTGCATTGCGCGACAGCTATGAAATCAGCCCTGAAACCAAGCAGCTGGTTCTTGACTACGCCCGGCAAATCAATTACCGGCCCAATCCCATTGCCCTCAGCCTGAAAGAAAAACGCAGTCGGTCCATTGGTGTTATCGTAAGTGAAATAGCCAACAGTTTTTTTTCTCAGATCATCAACGGAGTAGAATCGGTCGCTCACCAAAAGGGCTATAATGTGTTGATTTCGCAAAGCCGGGAAAGCTATGAAAAGGAATTGTCCAACCTCGATTATTTTGCTTCCCGTTCAGTGGATGGTATACTGATGTCTGTTTCCTACGAAACCGCTGATTATACGCACCTGAAGGATTTGCATGGCCGGGGACTGCCCATCGTATTTGTTGATCGAACAGCCGATGCCATCAATACCCATAAAGTAATTGCCGATAATTTCAAGGGCGCCTACGATG
>JAGWTK010000184.1 GCA_028876035.1 Bacteroidota bacterium | reverse complement strand
TCCGGCGATCCCTCAACGATATATACCCTGTCCAGCTGCATACGGTCTGTATAGTAGCTGTCCATGATATTGGGCATCTCGTTGCAGGGCACATAATCTTTGTTCATCTGGCCCTGTACCTGGAAAGCGAGGATACAACATGCCAAAAGGAGCTGGATGGTTCTCATGCAGTGTAATTTTTGGAGTGGAAGCAATGTATGCAATTGCAGCGGAATTATAATACCTGGAAACCGAAAGCGTAGGGATCATCCTCCGGATCGATGCTGATGGTGTTATAGCCGTATATCCTGGCCCAGCCTTCGATACCCGGACGAATAGCCCTGATGCCTTTTCCAAATGCATTGTCGATTTCTTCTTCGATGGTTCCGTTAAACGCAGAGCCAATGATGCTTTCATGCACAAACACATCGCCTTTTTTCAACTTACCCTTTGCATACCATTGCGCCATCCGTGCCGAGGTACCCGTGCCACAGGGACTGCGGTCGATGGCTTTGTCGCCATAAAATACCGCATTGCGCGCGGTAGAAGCCGGATTAATCACGGCGCCGGTCCATTGGATATGCGAACAGCCGTTTATTTTTGGATTCTCGGGATGTATGAATTCGTATTTTTCGTTGATGCGTTTCCGTAAGTCACGGGCCGTTGCGATCAGCACATCTGCCCCGTAATGTTCCAGTCCCTTGAAATTCTTCTGCGGATCTACGATGGCATAGAAGTTTCCACCGTATGCGACGTCGAATACCAGCTCACCGAAACCCGGGCAATCCACCGTACAGTCAGCCGCTGCAAGGAAGGATGGCACATTGGTGAGCTTCACCGATTTTACTTTTTTGCCTTCCTGTTTGTAGCTGATATGTACCAATCCGGCCGGTGCTTCCATGCGTACGATGCCGGGTTGTTTGGGGGTGATAAGTCCTTCTTCTATGGCGATGGTGATCGTGCCGATGGTACCATGTCCGCACATCGGCAGGCAGCCACTGGTTTCAATAAACAGTACGGCCACATCGTTGGCAGGATCATGGGGCGGATAAAGGATACTGCCGCTCATCATATCATGCCCGCGTGGTTCAAACATCAGTCCTTTCCGGATCCAATCGAACGCTTCTAAAAAATGGAGCCGCTTTTCAAAGATGGAATCGCCTTTTAAAAACGGACCACCACCTGCTACCAGGCGAACCGGGTTACCGCAGGTATGTGCGTCGATGCAAAAGAATTTTTTCGCCGCCATATGCACTAAAAAATTATGCGGTTTGAAGCGATCCGAGGTGCAGGTAATCAGGAAGCGCAGGCCTTGAAGCGATGGCTTTGCGGATGGTAGCCAACACTTGTTTGCGCTCCTCTCCTTCCAGCACTAACCTTGGCGCACGCACGTATTCAGAACCGAGACCCGTTTCTGCTGCAGCGAGTTTAATGTATTGTACGAGTTTGGGATGGATATCGAGTTCAAGCACGGGAATGAACCAACGATAGATAGCCAGCGCTTCCTCTAACCGACCCGCTTTCACCAACCGGTAGATGGCCACGGTTTCAGCAGGAAAGGCATCTACCAGTCCGCCTACCCAGCCATCGGCGCCGGCAGTGAGTTCTTCATACGCGAGGGTATCAACACCGCCCAGAATTTTAAAGCGATCCCCGAAAGCGTTTTTCAGGCGATGCACATTGGTGATATCGCGGGTGGATTCCTTGATTGCCTGGATACTGCTGATCGAAGCCAGTTCAGCAAACATGGGAATGGTCACTTCAATTTTATAGTCGTAGGGATTGTTGTAAATCATGATGGGCAAACCAGTACTGGCAGCAATCTGCTTGAAGTATTGTACGGTTTCGCGATCATCTGCCTTGTAACGCATAGGCGGTAAAATCATCAGTCCATCCGCACCATTCTTCTCTGCATCTTTTGCGATACCAATCGCAGCACTGGTCGATTGCTCTGCAATGGTAACGATGGCGGGCACCTCGCGTTTCATCACTTTCTTACAATGGCGCAGGAGCGCTGTTTTTTCCTCTGGCAACAAAGTGCTGGCTTCACCCAATGAACCACCCATCACCACGCCGTCGATACCCGCATCGAGCTGCGCATTCAGGTTGTGCGTGAAAAGATCAAAATCGATGGTATCGTCTGCCTTGAACGGTGTTAACATTGCGGGGTACACACCCAGCCACTGAGGATTTGCCATTTGTTTGGGATTGATTTGTACAAAGGTAGAAATTGCGGCGCATTTTTCGGCAAGAATTCCGGAATAAGTGTCAGAAATACACTTTTGACGGTAGTTGGTACCTGGTACAAAGTAAAGAGACCGTTCTTGCGGGGGCGGGCGCTCCTATTCTTTGCCAATTCAGAAATCAAAGATTAGGCGGCGAATAGAAATTTATATCTAATATCAAGATATCATAAATCTAATATCTACTCTTCCCTCTCACCTCTCACCTCTCTTATTCAACGGACTTACAACTTACAACTTAAAACTTAAAACTTATTACTTATTACTTCTCCTCACTCCACTCCACGTACGTTCATGCGCAACGTATACACTGCACTGAAAGAAGTCACCAGCAGGGTCTTCCGATCTTTTCCGCCGAAACAAATATTAGCTGTCCAGGGTTCCGGAAAATCGATATGACCGATCTGCTGCCCGTCTTTATTGAAAACGGTAACACCTTTGCCCGTGAAATAAACATTTCCTTTTTCGTCAAGCGTGAGCCCGTCTGAACCCATGGGTGCGAAGAAGGTTTTATCAGTAAGCTTTCCTTTGCCGGTAATCGCATAACGCCAGGTTTTGTTGCCGGCGATATCAGCTACATACAAATATTTGCCATCGGGTGTACCCACGATGCCGTTGGGTTGCTGGTAGCTGCTGTCGACTACTATTGGTTCAGAGGCACCCTTGGGAAGATAGTACACGTCTTGTCGCGCGAGATCGGGCTTTTTCCGGGTCCACCAATCGCGCTGGTAATAAGGATCAGTGAAATAAATACCACCGCTGGCATCGGGCCACAAATCGTTGGGACCGTTCATTAACTTACCCTGGTAAGATGTCAAAATTATTTTCACGCTCTTGTCCATCCCAATCGACCAAAGCTGGTTCAGGGAATCGGCGCAGGACAATAAACGCCCATCGTGATCAAAATAAAGACCATTGGAGCGGCCAGCGCCATGCATGAACAGACTCAGTTTGCCGTCGGCACCGTATTTCCAGATATCGTCGTTGGGCTGATCGGTGAAAAATATATTGCCTTTTTTATCACAGGCGGGACCTTCCGTGAATTTAAAAGTATGCGGCAGCTTTACCAGCTGCGCCCCTTCTGCCGACAATCCCTTTAGCAGTTCCTGGGAAGAAGCCTTCATGACTAAAAACAAAAAACAGGCGGTAAACGCCCTCCGCGTATAGGTATACCTGTTAGCGTGGTACCAGTTCATATGTTTTACCTTTTTCTGTATTGAATTGAATAGTATAACCGAACGCATCTTTCACGGCGGATGCAGCTATTCCATTTACTTTAACAGGAACGGCAGTGCGCACCACACAATGGCTGCCGGCAAGCGATTTGATGCTAATACGATTGGATTGTTTGTTTTTCCATTCGATGCCCACTTCAAAATTGCCGCGTGCTTTTAAGCCGCTTACTGCGCCTTCGGCCCAGGCATCGGGCAATGCGGGCAAGATCGCCATCTCATCATTCTGACTTTGCAATAACATCTCTCCCATGCCTGCAACGCCACCGAAATTGCCGTCTATTTGAAAAGGTGGGTGTGCATCGAACAGGTTTACGTAAGAGCCGCCTCCATTTGCATATTGTGTACCTGTTTGGCCGGTGAGGTGCAGGAGATCATGCACCATCTTGTACGCATGGTTGCCATCGAGCAGGCGTGCCCAGAAATTAATTTTCCAGGCAAGACTCCAGCCCGTACCCGCATCGCCTCTCAGTTCCAGCGTTTTTTTGGAGGCCGCCGCGAAATCGGGTGTGCGTACCGGCGATATCTCACGCCCGGGGTACAGTCCGAATAAATGCGATACATGGCGATGGTGCGGATCTTCATCTTCCCAGTCGCGGTACCATTCCTGCAGGTTACCTTTCCTGCCTATATGCAAAGGGTACAATTTGGATTTTTTGGCCTCGAGCATCGCGCGGTAATCAGCATCTATCCCTAATTCTCTGGAAGCTTCGATGAGATTGGTGAACAAGTCCCAAATGATCTCCATATCCATGGTGGTGGCTACCGACACGCTGCCATGCTTTCCGTTGTCATCGATATAACGGTTTTCGGGCGACACAGACGGAGCCGTTACAAGGAAACCGTCTTTATCTTCCACAAGCCAGTCGATACAAAAATCCGCCGCACCCTTCATGAGCGGATAGGCCGTTTCACGAAGGAATTGTTTGTCTTTGGTGAAGGCATAATGCGTCCACAGGTGTTGCGATAGCCAGGGAGAGCCCATGGTCCAGTTGGCCCACATGGGGTCGCCATGCCCGATATCGCCGACCGGGTTGGAAAGCGCCCATATATCACTGTTATGATGCAGGGCCCATCCGCGGGTATGGTAAAATTCGCGTGAGGTAACAGCACCCGTCTTTGCCACTGCTTTCACAAATTCCAGCAGGGGCTGGTGCATTTCGGTCATGTTAAGTGTTTCGGCCGGCCAATAGTTCATCTGCACATTGATGTTCGTCGTATAATTGGCACTCCATGGCGGCCGCATTTCTTTATTCCAAATACCCTGCAGGTTGGCAGGTACACTACCCGGTCTTGAGCAGGATATCAGCAAGTAACGGCCATATTGAAAATAGAGGGTTTCAAAGGAAGGATCCACCGCACCTTCTGTATATCCAAGCAGGCGTTCGTCGGTGGGCTTTGCTGCATTTTCGTTATGGGCGGGACTGGCTAAAGTGAAATGGACACGGTCGAAATATTTGCGATAATCATTGATGTGATCGGTCCGTAAGGCAGTCCAGCTTTTTTTAACGGCTTTGCCGAGTGCCGCAGTTGCGAGCGCATGCTCATCCTTTCCCTGGCTGTCCGGACATTTATCAAATCCATTGAAACTGGTTGCTCCTGCAATGATGAGCAGCACTTCAGTTGCCTCGCTTACATGTACACCCGCTGTATCCGTCGTAACCTTTCCATCTTTTGCAACCGCCTGTAGTTGCATTTCGAAACGCATGCCACGGCATCCGGCAGTGTCTGTATACTCAATGGGGTTCTTGCTCTGGATATAGTTGGGTTGAATATGAGCGGGCGCTTTGCCCCTGCACTCAAGTACCCGGCCATCACGAATTGCCTTTCGCAGGGCCAACTGGCTGTTTAATCCCACCGTGAAATGGAGTTGATGGGGCTTCGAAGCGCTGAGCCGCACCACGATTACCTGGTCCGGCGCGGATACGAATACCTCGCGGGTAAACGTTGTTCCGTCTGCGACGAAAGAAGTCGTTGCCGTTGCATTAGCTATGTTCAAATCGCGGTAATAATCAGTAATTGCAGTATCCCTGAACGACTGGTGGATAAACAAATCACCCATGGGCAGGTATGACTCCGAGTAATAGCCCTGCATTTTTTTGGTGTACTCATAGGCTTTTTCGTAGTCCTGCTCTTTCAGCAAAGCATCCCTTACAATCTGCAGGTTGCTGTATGCGCCGGGATTGACATTGGTCCGTACAGGTCCGCCTGTCCAAAGGCTGCCTTCATTCAACTGAATGAGCTCTTCATTGGTTCTTCCAAACACCATGGCCCCCAATCGGCCATTTCCCAGCGGAAGCGCTTCGGTCCATACTGCCGCCGGCTTTTTATACCAGAGTTTGTTGTTATTGGGAGACTGGGCCCGGCTGTTAGTGCAGCATAAGAGAATGATCGGACAAAGCACCCATCGCCATTTGAAAATATGCATAGTGTAACCTGTTTGTGTGTTGAATGCAATACGGATTGAAGCTAACAAGTAAAACGGGAACCTGTGCCAACACGGGCATAAAAAAATCAACCCGGGCAAAAAAGTACCAGTCCGCCGAAAAACAAGCAGGGCCCGCTTCTTCCGATGGATTTAATTTGTAACTTTTACACAAATTGCTGCTATATGAAAAGGGAGCGTTCCCCGATAATTCCATTATTGCTGCTGCTTGTTTCGCTGGTTACGCTTACATATCCCGCCCATGCAGGAGAGGAGCACCCTACGCTGGCCATTGGTTCGCCGGCACCCGACTTCAATCTCCCGGGCATCGACGGGAAGCATCATTCACTGAAAGACTTTGCAAAGGCAGAAATATTATTGGTGGTGTTTACCTGTAATCATTGTCCAACTGCCCAGGCCTATGAAGACCGTATCATTCAAATTGCTACAGACTATAAAAATAAATCGGTAGCAGTAGTGGCCATCATGCCCAATGACCCCAGTTCCATCCGCCTGAATGAACTGGATTATACGGATATGGGTGATAGCTTTGAAGAAATGAAACTCCGTGCGGCGCGCAAGCATTTCAACTTTCCTTATTTATACGACGGTGCAACAGAGGAAACCTCGAAAAAATATGGTCCTGTGGCTACGCCGCATGTTTTTATATTCGACAAACAACGCAAACTCCATTACAGCGGCCGGATTGATGATGTAGAGAAGCCAACGAAAACGCCGCGCACGCGCGACACCCGCAACGCACTGGATGCATTGCTCGCCCACCAGGAACCTCCTGTAACTACCACCAAAGTTTTTGGCTGCTCCATTAAATGGGCAGAGAAAAGCGATTGGATTGTAAAGGCAAAAGAAGAGTGGGCAAAAGAACCGGTGAAACTGGACAGCATTGATGCACCAGGCATCAAAGATCTGATTAAAAATAATTCGGGTAAGCTACGGTTGATCAACGTATGGGCTACCTGGTGCGGTCCCTGTGTCACTGAATATCCCGAGTTCATTAAAATGCACCGGATGTATGGTCGCCGCGATTTTGAATTTGTAAGCATCAGTGCCGATGATCCCGCGCAATCCGCCAAAGTGCTGAAGTTTTTGAAAGGACAGCAGTCATCTGTCACCAATTACTTATTTAATACCGATGATAAATACGCGTTGATAGAAGCCATCGATCCTAAATGGCAGGGTGCATTACCATATACGCTACTGGTAGAGCCGGGAGGTAAAGTTATCTTTAGTCAGCAGGGCGCTGTTGATCCCGAAGCATTGAAAACAATGATCATCGATCACCCGCTATTGGGCAGGTATTACCGGTAATTTAAAAACAGACCCATCACCAACCATTTACCATATGATTGTCAATCGCCGTTCCGCCATCCGCCAGCTCCTGTTTGTATCGGCGGGCATTGCCATCCTCCCGGCCTGTGTACAGGACGATAAAAGCAAAGCGTCGGTGCTGCTGAAGAACATGAAACTAAGCGGCGCGCAGGAAAAAATGCTGGAAGAACTAACGGAGACCATTATCCCGGCCACTGATACACCCGGAGCAAAAGCCATCTACGCCCATCTCTTTGTGCTGAAGATGATGGACGATTGCCATTCAGGCAAAGACCAGGAAGAATTCATGAAAGGCATGGATTTGTTTGAGAGGAAAACAAAGAACGAACTCGGAAAACCATTTGTGGAAGCCGGCCAGGCAGACCGCGAAAAGTGGATCGCTGCGCTTGAGAAAGCAA
>JAGWTK010000183.1 GCA_028876035.1 Bacteroidota bacterium | reverse complement strand
CAGAAGAGTTCCTCAGAAGAGTTCCTCAGAAGAGTTCCTCAGAAGAGTTCCTCAGAAGAGTTCCTCAGAAGAGTTCCTCAGAAGAGTTCCTCAGAAGAGTTCCTCAGAAGAGTTCCTCAGAAGAGTTCCTCAGATTGTTAAAACCCCGCAAGATGCGCGAAAAACACCACAAATAACCCGAAAAATCACACAAAAAATGCTCCTTCAACCCCAACCATGTAATCGAAATAGAAAAAATCCACGCCCAACTCGACGAGGATTTTAAACTATTCGTATCATCCTATTTCCCCACCAGGTTCTGCAGTTGCTGCGGATATCGTGCACCCTGTACCGGAATCGCGGCAAAGGCCTGGTCGATATTTCGCAGTTCTCCGGCTGATAGCGAAATGGCTGCAGCACCCATGTTTTCTTCCAGCCGGTGAAGCCTGGTCGTGCCGGGTATGGGCACTATCCACGGTTTCTGCGCCAGCAACCATCCTAGCGCAACCTGCGCTGGCGTAGCCGACTTCTCCATCGCAATGCTTGCTAACAAATCAACCAATCGCTGATTGGCCTTCCGGTTTTCTTCGCTGAACCTAGGCACTACATTTCTAAAATCACCCGGCGCAAATTGCGTGTCGGCATCGATGGCTCCCGTAAGAAACCCCTTGCCAAGCGGACTAAAAGGAACGAACCCAATGCCCAGCTCTTCCAAAGTGGGCAGGATAGCCTGTTCCGGCTCTCTCCACCACAGTGAATACTCACTTTGCAAGGCCGTAAGGGGTTGCACCGCATGTGCGCGTCGTATACTTTCCACACCTGCTTCACTCAAACCGAAGTGCAACACCTTTCCTTCTTTGATGAGATCCTTTACCGTACCTGCTACATCTTCCATCGGTACATTGGGATCCACGCGATGCTGGTAAAGCAGGTCGATACGATCTGTTTGCAGATAACGAAGTGAATTTTCTACCACCATGCGAATGCGTTCAGGCCGACTGTCAACGCCCTCGGTTGCCACCCCATTCTTAAATCCAAACTTCGTGGCGATGACCACCTTGTTTCGATATGGATTCAATGCCTTTGCTACCAGCGCTTCGTTGGCGCCCTGGCTATATGCTTCGGCCGTGTCGAAAAACGTTACGCCCAGTTCAACTGCCTTTTGAATCAGGGCAACTGCATCCGCTTCATTGGTTGCGGGACCATAGCCAAAACTAAGTCCCATGCAGCCCAATCCGAGCTCGGATACTTCCAGTCCGGCCGAACCTAATTTTCTTGTCTTCATAATCTTAGTTTATTCTTTTGAAAGTTTTATCAAAGTGGTAGTTGAGCGTCAAATTCCACATAAAATCTTTGTTGCCTGCGAGCGATGACGCAAAGGTCTTGTTAATGGTCGACTCCAATGATAAAGGTAAACTTGTGTTAGAAATCGCGCCTGTCATGGTAAAATATTTGCCATCCAATCCATCTAGGTACAAATAATATACCGCCGGTGCCAGCATGAGCCTCCATTTGCCAGTTAGGTGAATGTCTGATATGCTGCTGTTGAAGGTTACAAAATGTGTAGTAACCGGACCGTCTTTTTGCAGTCCGTTTCCCTGCAAATAGTAGATGCCTGCATTCCAGTTTTTAGTCAGGTTATACGTCGGCGCAAGCTCCCAGGCAAGAAAACGGCGCATCTGCGTAATGGTTGTGGTATTCCCGTTTTCTGTGATTGTTCTTTGCTGGAAATTCAACGCGGGATGTGCACCAATACGAAGATTGAATTTTTTCCGATCTACCGCGTAATACCGAAACCATACAATCATGCCGCCTTTTTTCAGATCAGGTGTCAGTCGAATATCCGGGTCAATGCTGAAATTCTTCTTACGCCAGGACAGTACGGTTATCAGGGCCGGACTATTCAATGAGAAAGTGGGAATAATGGAAAATCCATTTGTCGTTACCCCCAGGCTTCCTGAAAACCTGGTAGTAGTTATTGAAGAGTCTGTTTGTGAAAAAAGCGACATGGAACAATGTATACTCGTACATAAAAACAAGAAACGGCATGCCTGGTTCATTGGGGCAGTGTATTGGGTGCTGCAAAGTTGAAAAGTCTTGCCGGCAGCGGTTGTATACAGATTACGGCAACTTCTACCTTTATTACTGGTTGGGTTGTACGGCCGGGACGAAGACCTAGATTTGTAATAGAAAAGTCCGTCATGGAAGAGATCATAAAACTGCAAACCGTTGATCAATACAACAAGTTGCGCGCTGTCCCCACCTTACATCCGCTGGTGACAGTCATTGATATGTCGAAGGCTGTAGCCATACCTGCGCGCACATTCAACTTTGGTTTGTATGCGGTGTACTTGAAAGAACTCAAATGTGGCGAGTTGAAATATGGACGTGGTAATTATGACTACCAGGAAGGAACATTGGTGTTTACGGCACCCGGACAAGTAATTGCCGTGCAGCCAACCGTTACAAGCTTTGAACCCAAGGGATGGGCGCTGCTCTTCCATCCTGATATAATAAAGGGCACTTCGCTCGGCAGGCAGATGGCTGATTATTCGTTTTTCTCCTATGACGTCAATGAGGCCCTGCACCTGTCAGAAAAGGAAAGAGAGTTGGTGCTGGATTGCTTCCGCAAAATTGATTACGAACTTCAACAATCTGTCGACCGGCACAGTAAGAAATTAATCGCGGCTAATATTGAACTGTTGCTAAATTATTGTGTTCGGTTTTACGATCGCCAGTTCATCACACGCGACAATATCCACAAGGGAATACTGGAAAAATTTGAAACAGTGTTGAACAGTTATTTGTCATCTGATAAACCCCTGCATCATGGTCTCCCCTCTGTAGCCTGGGCTGCTGAACAACTGAACCTCTCTGCTAACTATTTCGGTGATCTGGTTAAAAAAGAAGCCGGCATCTCTGCCCAGGAATATATCCAATCCAAATTGATTGATATTGCGAAGGAGCGCATGTTTGATATAGAAAAATCCGTCGGGCAAATTGCTTCAGACCTGGGCTTTAAGTACCCGCAACACTTTACACGGCTGTTCAAACAAAAAGTGGGGATGGCGCCCAGTGAGTACCGCAATTTGAATTGAAATCTAATTAAAACATGGCTGGCTCGTCTGCGCTTTTTCTACCTGATGGCAGGAAATGCTCACTGCTGGTAAGTGGTATGTTCCATAACCCGGATAGTTAGTACATTTCATGCATCTTTAAGCTATGCATGTCATTCCGCCACTCTTTTATTCGGTAAAAAAGGCTCCGGTTGATGCTTTGGAACCTGTCCCGCTTCTTATGTTGCTCCACGGACATGGCGGCAACGAACGAAGTATGGATGCATTGGCCGATAAAGTACCAGGTGATTGGAAGATCGTGTCGCTGCGCGCTCCTACTGAAATATCGCCCGGGCGGTTCAAGTGGTATACGGTAGATAGATCCTCTCGCCCTTTACAGATCAACCTGGCGGAAGAAGCGAGCTGCCGGCAGGCAATACTGAATACAGTAAATCTATTTTGCAAAGATCCTTCAACTGACTTGCAACGCGTCGTCCTGGCGGGTTTTAGCCAGGGCGCCATCATGGCATTGTGCTGCGGACTCACCTCGCCCCGGCAAGTCACTGCCTGCGCTGTTTTCAGTGGCCGTTTTTTACAGGAGATTAGACCGTATGTTCATCCGGCTGCAAATAATTTGCGGGTACTACTGGCGCACGGACAGGCCGACCCAATTCTTCCTGTTCGATATGCGCAGGAAAACAGGGCTGCATTACAAGAACTCGGCATCACCGCTGATTATGTAGAAGACGATTCGGGTCATACCCTTTCTTCCTTGCAGCAAGCGTATTTTATTCAATGGCTGAGCCACCTGTAACCGTCTAACGGATATCTATAACCTAAATATTGGGTTCGGTTTACCCTCGTTACTTATATTCTCTCCCTGTTCCGGGCAGAAAAAGGAGAAAAGTCTGCGTAAAAAAATCAGCCAACGGAAAATAGGTTTATATTAGTCCTATCCCTCCACACATTTACTAAACACCGAAATAAATACCCATGTATCCGCTCGCAGCATTTCGTCGATCATTCCGGTTCAGCGTAACCAGCGTTATTGTTATTGCCGGATTTATTTCTTTAAACGCTCAAACGCCACCCGAAGGCTATGGCATGTTGCGATGGCGGATGATCGGTCCGCACCGGGGCGGACGCACCGTGGGCGCAACCGGTTCTACCCAGCAGCCCAATGTTTTTTATATCGGTGTTAATAATGGTGGTATCTGGAAAACCACCGATTACGGCAGAACCTGGCAACCCATATTCGATGATCAATCAACTGGTTCCATCGGTGATGTAGCCGTTGCGCCTTCTAACCCCAATGTATTGTATGCGGGCAGCGGTGAAGGATTACAACGCCCCGATCTTTCAGTCGGAAACGGCATGTACAAATCTACCGATGCAGGCAAGACCTGGACTAATACCGGATTGAAAGAAGCACAGCAGATCGGCGGTATTGCCGTAGATCCGAAAAATGAAAACCGTGTATTTGCAGCTGCACTGGGTCATCCTTATGGTCCGAACTCCGAGAGAGGTGTGTACCGAACCGTCGATGGCGGTCAACATTGGGAAAGGGTATTATATAAAGATGAAAATACCGGTGCCATACAAGTAACCATCGATCCCAACAATTCAAATATTATCTACGCAGATCTCTGGGCGGGCAGGCAAGGACCCTGGGAAAACGGCGCCTGGCAGGGACCGGAAAGTGGGTTATTTAAGAGTACTGATGGTGGTACTACCTGGACAAAACTCACAAAAGGTTTGCCCACGTTTGCGGACGGACTGGGAAGAATCGGTTTTTGTATCGCCCCCAGCAATTCACAACGGCTATATGCATGCGTAGATGCGAACAAAGGCGGTGGATTGTATAAATCGGATGACGGTGGCGCCTCCTGGACACAGGAAAACATCGACCAGCGTCTATGGGACAGGGGTAGCGATTTTGCCGAGTGTAAAGTGGATCCAAAAAACGCAGACATTGTTTATATAGCTAATGTGGTAGCCTGGAAATCGACCGATGCCGGTAAAACTTGGACTGCTTTCCGCGGTGCGCCCGGTGGCGACGATTACCATCGGTTCTGGATCAATCCGGAGAATCCGCAGATTATGTTATTGTGCAGTGACCAGGGCGGACAAATCACGGTTAATGGCGGTGAAACATTCAGCAGCTGGTACAATCAACCGACTGCACAGTTCTATCATGTAAGCACCGACAATGCATTTCCCTATAATGTGTATGGCGGACAACAGGAAAGCGGATCGGTTGGGATTGCAAGCAGGGGCAACGACGGACAGATCACGCTCCGCGAATGGCACCCGGTAGGCGTGGAAGAATATGGGTATATCGCAGCCGATCCGCTGGATCCGAATATTATCTACGGCGGAAAAATTACGAAATACAATAAACGCACCGGGCAGGTACAAAACATTGCCCCCGAAGTCATGCGCCGCGGCGGACAATACCGCTTTCTGCGGACAGCACCCGTCCTGTTTTCACCCGTCGATCCAAAGACCTTGTATTTTGCAGGGAATGTTCTGTTCAAAACAACAACAGGCGGACAATCATGGGAAGTTATCAGTCCGGATCTCAGCCGCGCTTCCTGGGATATTCCCGCAAGTGTTGGCATCTATACAACGGAGCAGCTGAAAACAATGCCACGTCGCGGCGTGATCTATGCCGTTGCGCCCTCTCACAAAAATGTGAATACGATATGGGCCGGAACTGACGATGGTTTGATCCACATCACCCGCGATGGCGGAAAAACCTGGAATAACATTACCCCTGCTGAAATCAGTTCCTGGAATAAAATATCGATGATCGATGCGGGCCACAATGATGATCAGACTGCCTTTGTTGCCGTCAATAAAATACGGATAGATGATATGCATCCATACATCTACAAAACCCACGACGGCGGTAAATCCTGGAAGAAAATTGTGAACGGTCTGCCCGATGACCCGGTGAATACGGTCCGGGAGGATCCCTACTGCAAGGGACTGCTGTTTGCAGGAACAGAAACAGCGGTGTATGTTTCCTTCAACGAAGGTGAAAGCTGGCAACCGCTTCGCTTAAACATGCCCGCTACTTCCATCCGCGATTTGGTGATCAAAGACAATGATATCGTAGTGGGCACGCACGGACGATCTTTCTGGATATTGGATGATATTACTGCACTGCGGGATATCGCAACCAAAGGAGCACCCGCGGCAACGGCTTTACACACTATCGCGCCCGCATACCGTGTGCGCTGGAATTTGAATACCGACACCCCGATTCCGCAGGAAGAACCGGCCGGACAAAACCCGCCAGATGGCGCCATCATCGATTACTATCTCGATGGAAATGTGAGCGGAGAAGTGAAGCTGGAAATTGCCGACGGCACGGGGAAATTGGTAAGAACTTTTTCGAGTAATGATAAACTATATGAAATCCCGCCGGGCAACGTGCCGCCCTATTGGATTCGTCCGCAGGAAATTCTGTCGGCCGAAAAAGGTTCTCACCGCATCGTTTGGGATTTGCACGAACAGCCACTGGACATGCCCGTTAGTTATCCTATTGCGGCTATCTTCCATCAAACAGCACCCAATCCAACTTCTCCCTGGGTAATGCCCGGAAACTATACGGTGAAATTGATCGCAGGCGGCAAGACACAGACCGGCACACTCAAAGTGATCATGGATCCACGGGTAAAAACGCCGGTTACGCAATTGCAGAAACAGTACAACCTCAGCAGCCAGTGCTATCAGGCCACACGGACCATTCTATCTCAAACTAAGTCGCTTCAAAACCTGCAGACGCAGGTGAACGAACGTGCAGGCAGTGCAACAGGAGCCGTTGCGGACAGTTTGAAAAATTTCAGTGCGTTGATCGCTGGTTTATTAAACGCAGATCGTCAAAGTAAAACGCCTTCGTTGAATACGCTCAAAAACCAGTTGATTGGCATCATGAATGTGCTGCAGGATAGTGAAATGCCCGTGACCTCGCAGGCCGAACGAGCGGTAATACAAGCGACCGCGCAATATGCATCTGTTAGATCGCAGTACGAAAGTATCACCGGGTCGAAATTAAAAAATGTAAACGATCTGCTGTCGAAACAACATTTGAATACAATTAGTTTGTAACTATATAATCCCAAAACTCAACAATTGTGAAAAAGTTAGTCCTCTCCTGCGCGCTGGCCGTTTTTGCTTTATCTCAGTCATTTGCGCAGGTAAAAACAAAAGCTGCATCCATCGACAACAAATCCATTGACTCCGTTTTTTTTGCCGATGTGAAATACCGGCAGGTAGGACCTTTCCGGGGTGGTCGTAGCGGCGCTGTAGCCGGAAGCTATAAAAACAAGAACACTTTCTATTTCGGTGCTACTGGCGGTGGTGTTTGGAAAACAACCGACGGTGGCGCGAACTGGAAGAATATTACCGATAAATATTTCGGCGGAACCATCGGTGCTGTAGCGGTGGCACCTTCTGATGAATCAGTAATCTATGTGGGCGAAGGTGAGAATACGTTAAGAGGAAATGTATCCGAAGGGCTGGACGGCATCTGGCGCAGCAACGATGGTGGCCGCAGCTGGAAAAACCTGGGTTTGAAGGAAGCAAGGCATATTATCCGCATCATCATC
>JAGWTK010000182.1 GCA_028876035.1 Bacteroidota bacterium | reverse complement strand
TTTTTTGCAATCGCAGAGAGTGATAATGGGATTGAAGGATTTCGATTCCGTGACGAACCGGTGGCAATGCCCGAGACAGCGGTACCCGATACCAATGTGTATGATATTCGTTTGGTAGCGCATGAAGACGGATGGGTGTATGGTTTGTTCTGTACTGAAAGAAAAGATCCGGCGGCTGCGCCGGGCGACGAATCGGCCGCCATCGCACAGTGCGGGATTGCACGCACCAAAGATCTCGTCAATTGGGAAAGACTACCCGATTTAATCACGAATTCCCCGCAACAGCGCAACGTGGTTTTGCATCCGGAGTTTGTGAATGGAAAGTATGGGTTCTACACGCGTCCGCAAGACGGATTCATCGACGCAGGCAAGGGCGGTGGTATTGGCTTTGGATTGTCTGACTCAATGCTGGGTGCCAAAGTAACGGAGGAAGTGATTGTCGACCGTAAAGTATATCATACGATTTATGAAGCAAAGAATGGAGCCGGTCCTGCTCCCATTAAAACGAAAATCGGTTGGATACACCTGGCACATGGCGTGAGGAATACTGCGGCCGGGCTACGATATGTCCTTTATTTATTTGTGACGGACCTGGAAGATATTGCCCGCGTCATCTATAAACCTGCTGGCTATTTTATTGCACCTGAAGGCGGGGAAAGGGTAGGTGATGTGTCCAATGTGGTATTCTCGAATGGATGGATCGTTGATGAGGACGGGAAAGTTTTCATCTATTATGCATCTTCCGATACACGGCTGCACGTAGCCACAACTACGGTTGAACAACTGGTTGATTATTGTTTGCATACAGCGGAAGACGGCTTGCGTTCAGCTACGACGGTTGATACGTTGAAAGCTATCATTAAAAAAAATAAGGCACTTGCCGTTCGTCAATAAGAACAGCCATATAATTCAAATGGGGATGGAAAAGAAGTTCAACCAGTGGCGGGCGGAAGTGACAAATGAATTGCAGCGGATTTTGAGGTACTGGGCAGCCTATGCACCGGACGAGCGCAACGGAGGTTTTAATGGAAGAGTAGGCGAGCAGAATGAAATTGATGAAAAGGCAGAAAAAGGGAGTGTACTCAACAGCCGTATCCTCTGGACTTACTCCGCAGTGTTCCGTTACACCCAAGATCCGGTGCACCTGCGGATGGCCGATACTGCCTTTCAATATTTCCGAACTCATTTTATTGATCCAGCGTATGGCGGAGTTTACTGGAGTCTGCAATACAGCGGTGCGCCGGCAGATACCCGAAAGCATGTGTATGCGCAGGCATTTGCTGTCTACGGATTGAGCGAATACTATCAAGCCAGTGGAAATCCACAGGCGTTGGACCTTGCATTGGAACTATACCGACTTATTGAAAACTATAGCTTTGATCAGGCTCATGGTGGGTATATCGATGCCTTTGCGCAGGATTGGTCGCCGATGGAGAATATCCGGCTCAGTGCAAAGGACGAGAATGAAAAAAAGACGATGAATACCCACCTGCACATCGTAGAAGCCTATGCGAACCTGTACCTCGTTTGGCCAGATGAGGCGCTAAAGCGCAGAACGGCAGACTTGCTGGGATATTTTTTTAAATATATCATCGACAAGGAAACAGGACATCTTCGTTTGTTTTTCGCCGAAGACTGGTCACCCCGTTCAGCGCTTGTTTCATTCGGGCATGATATTGAAGCAGCCTGGTTGCTTGAAGAAGCAGCGCGTACTATTGACAACGCTGATTTAATTACAAGGGCGCAACAGAATGCTGTTACTATGGCCCGTGCCGCCACGAAAGGACTTGACAAAGATGGTGGCTTATGGTATGAATACGAGCCATCAACCCGGGAACTGATCAAAGAGAAACATTGGTGGCCACAGGCAGAAGCGATGGTAGGTTTTCTCAATGCCTGGCAAATAAGCCGGGATGAATTTTTCCTTGAAGCCTCGATGAATAACTGGAAATTTACCCAGCGGCATATCATCGATCGTTTGAATGGCGAATGGCATTGGGGTGTACGGGGCGACTACTCGCTGATGCCGGGGCAGGATAAAATTGGAATCTGGAAATGTCCTTACCACAATACAAGGGCTTGCCTCGAACTGTTGCGCCGAATTCCGCAGGCCTGATCATTTTATTTCAATCCAACCATTGGCTCTATTGTATGATCCTTCGAGCACCCATTTGTACCAGCCAGGTTTCTTGCCTGTTAGCCCGGCGACAATCCTCCCTGTTTTGAGTGATGCTTCACCGGCAGGCAAGTAATGGTCTTTACTGCCAGTCTTGAAGTTATTGGTAGAACTCAACCAGAGTTTTACATTTCCTGTTTGTTGGAGCGGCTTCCAGCTGATGGCCAGTTTCTTCTCATCAACGGTTGCAAGGGCATCTACAAATGAAAGCTTACCGATAAATGGTGTTCCGTCTACTTCCATGGCATTGGGCCTTGGTAGTGAAATCCCCATAAAGCGGGCAATACTGGGCATAATATCAGCGGCTGAGGTGCGGGGTGCATGAAATTGTTCGTTGAGCGGACGCAGGTTCGTAAATATCCAGGAAGCTCGTTCCCGATCGCTTTGTCCGCCGTGGTTCTTGCCCGTAATGCTATCACGACCATGATCCGTTGTTATGACGATCATCCAGTCTTCCTTATTTTGCTGCATACGCTGTTGCACGGCCTTCCAAACATAACCAATACGCCGGTCGGCTTGCTCAATGGCATGATAGAATTCGGGTCCGTCTCCGAATTTATGGCCCATGTCATCGGTATATTCCAAATACACCCAGCTAAGGTCGGGCCCCTGTTCTTTTATTACCCGGGCTGCTTCCATGGCTACTGATTCATCGATCGCGCTCATGTAGGCGCTGTTGCCATCGTGTGGATAGCGAATGGTGTCTTTTTCGAGGCCGTCGAATGTATAATCAATCGGATAGCTTCCGGTAGCTGCCATATTATCGCCGACCAGTTTCGTGCGATTGTCTTCCCAACTGGAAAAGATGGCGGTTCTTTTTGCAGGGTACTGCTGTTTGAGGTAGCGGAATATGGTGTAATAATTATAATTCGGCGCCGCGATGTCATTGTCCCACACATTGTGCTTGTTGACCCAAGTTCCTGTGAGTACGGTGTTGTAACCAACCGCGGAGATGGTGGGCGTTTGGCTGAAGCTGTTTTTTTGTCCGCCTACGTACGAACGGCTATAGCCGCCCACTTTCCTGATGGCTGCGAGGTTTTCCAGGTTGAGTTTTTCAATAACATCGGATGGTATCCCATCGGCGATGATAAAAACGGCCTTCTTCAATTTAACCTGCGCAGTGAGTTGCAATGACGAACAGGTTGTCAACCATAAAATAACAGCGACGGATAGCAGGCGGTTAGGGCTTTTTGTGTGCATGGCCACAAAGCTACAGGTTCCAATGATTCACCCGCACGTTGAAGGGGGCAGCACGGGCGGCTCCTGCATTATTTAATCTTTTGGTAACGCTGCTGCTGGTTTTCTTTTGAGGATGGCCGCACTGATCAGTGAAACGATCAACCCAACGGGAAGTATCTCCATATAAGTGAGCAGTGCGTTGACCAGCGGGTTCTTGTACATTGCTCCAAAGCTTTTCATGGCTGCCACCTGTTTGTCGAGCGCCGCCTGGCTGGCACCGGCTGCTTTCATCTGCGTGATCGTGTAGGCAGCATATTTCTCTGCGAAGTCGGGGTTGAAGAGGTAGAAGTCGATCAGCCAGACGCCCACATAGATGGTTCCGGCGATAAGGGTGATATAGAGACCGACGCGAAACGCTTTTCCAAAAGAAATTGTGCCATTCCCGTATTTGTCGCGCGTGATGCGGGTAGCGACAAAAATAAAGGCGAAAGCAAGGATCATCAACGTATAGCCGTAGATCATGCCGTGCTTGAAATGGGAGTCGCCGGCTTTGCCCAGCAGCATCAGGGCGATAAAGAGGGAACTGCTGATTAGGCCAGCAATGAGTCCGTAGGTCCAGACAGTCTTTTTCATACCAATGGTTTTGATGAGTGCCAAAGATGCATGTCTCGCGGCGCAATGGCTTCATACTTTCGGGTGATTTCCTGGGATTCACTTAAGAATCCACCAAAAGGGTGAAGGATCAGGGCAGGATACCCAGCGCTTTTGCCTTGCTGATGGCCTGTGTACGGCGACTGGCTTCCAGTTTTTCGAAGATGCGGGACGAATGGGTTTTGATGGTATTCAGTGAAACAAAGAGCTGATTGGCGATTTCCTGGTTACTCATTCCCTTTGCCATCAAGGCCAGCACTTCCCATTCGCGTTTGCTGATGCCCGCATCGGCCAGCGATTTTTCATTGGGTGAAAACGGCGGTGCTTCGCTGATGATTGTTTTCTCTATAATAATTGTTTCCACTTTGGGCCGGGCCAGTTTCATCGCCAGCCAGATGCCGAGGCCCGTAAACACCAGGGCGATCGCACCCACATAGGCTTCAAAGGCATGGTCGAGAATAAGAAAGCGGAATTCCAGCCATCGCAACAAAAACAGGAGCAGGGCCAATGCAAGGCCATACAGCAGGACCAGTTTGTTATTGCGGAACCATTGTTTCATCCTCTTTGAAGGTAGAAAGTTTTTCGGTTCGCGGCTAGCTGCTTTTTTTGCGGAAATCGAAATTCTGAAAAAAGAAAACCCTGCCTGCCTGTATGTTTTTGTAACTGTTACCGGCCCCGAGTTGCTGAAACAGGTTCATGTAGCCGAATTGGAGATTACTCGTTGGGGAGACCTGGTACTTGAAGCCAAGGAAGAACCGGTTCTGGTCAAAATAATTATACACGATTTCCTTTCCAAAATTGATGTGTAGTTCATCATTGGCGATAAATGAAAAGCTGCCGGGTTTGAGTCCGTTTTTGCAGAGCGGCACCTCATACCAAATATTGTAGCGCAGGCGCCAGTTAAAATTGTAGCCGTCAGCCAGGGTAGAATCGTTTTTGATTTTTCTCCGAAATCTTTCTTCCAGCCGGATCCACTGCATCAGCCGGGTTTTTGAAAAGCTGGTATGCCATTGCAGTTGTTGCCAGGGACGATGTTCTGTTCTGGTTACTGCGTTGTGGTTATCGGCCGGGTAGATAAATACCCGGGCATAGCCGGCGGTTAGTTTTGTTGTATTGTCAATGTAGTAGGTGAGTCCGAGCCGGATAATACTCTGCGAATAGTTATCGAAGAAATTCTCTTTGCTGCGTAGGTGGAGATCCGTCCAGCTGCCCCAGTGTTTGCTGAAACGCGATTGATTGAAGTATCCCAGCCAAACCTGGTTGATATTGGCGGTGGTTTTTGTGGCCTGCGCGCAGAGTTCAGCAGTAGCCAGGATGGCCACAGTGGCAATGAGGAGGGTTCTTTTCATGTGCTGCGAATAAAAATCAGAAGCCGCATGATACCGTAAATCATCCAGCTTCTGATAAAGTTCTGAATTCCTATTTGTTCAGTAAGCCGTCGAAAGTAAATGCAATGTAGTACAAACCACCGAGGGTAGGACCGCCTGCGTATTGCAGGTAGCGATGGTTGAGAATATTGGCCGCGCCCAGTTTGATATTGGCTTTTGCCGCTGGAACGCGGTAAGTAACCTGCGCATCGATCGTGCTGAAAGCGGGAATTGTACCGGTGACAAGCGGACTTTCCCAGAGGAACTTGTCCTGCCATTTCCAAATCACATTGAATCCAATCTTCTTTGTGATTTCCCTGTTGCCAAAGGAAAGATTGGCCGACCATTTTGGAGTGTTGAATCCAGTCACGAAAATATCGCTGCTGCTGTTTGACTTCATCTGGTTAAAGTTCACTACGCCGCCCACCGTATATTTCTTAAAGAAGTTATAAGTAACACCTAAAGAAGACCCGAAGTTGTGGTAGGTGTTTTTTGCGTTGGTGTATACCCGGTAGCGATCCTGTCCCTTGCTTGCCGCCGTTGTTGCGGTAGCGGCGGTGGCATCCCGGTTGCGATCGAGCATGGCCAATACAGCGGCATCTGAACCAATGGTTTCACCGATGGGGACGTATACCTGTACTTGCCCGAGGAAGCCATCGTATGTATTGCTGTAGGCATCGATATCGATCACGAGTTTATTGCTGAAGAGAACGCTTTTATAGCCAATCTCAAAAGAGGTTATTTTTTCCGGCCTGGCCTTTGGCAGGTTGGCCCATTGCAACAGATTACGGTTGTTCAGGGCAGCCTGGTCGGTATTGCCCTGTGCCGCTACCGCTGCATTGAAATTCACTACTGATGCCTGTGTGTAGCTGTTATCGAGATAACCAAGTCCTTCGTTGATGTAAGAGAGACTGCCCACTCTTTTCACACGACCGTTGTTTACATAAGAGAGCGCTTCAAACAGGGCAGGGAAGCGGTACCCCTGCTGGTAGGTGAAACGGAAGTTATGAATGCGGTTGGCGGTGTATACTGCTGCAAGTCTTGGTGTGAGTACCGGGCTGAACTCGGGATTGTAATCGTACCGAAGTGAACCAAACAGCTTCAGTCGTTCTTCCAGCAGCGTTTTGGTTACCTGTGCAAAGCCGCCGAATTTTTTATAGTAGACGTTGCTGCCAAAGCTTCCGTCTTTGAGGGCTGTATTGCGTTCTGCAATGGGCCTGCTGAAATCAACAAAGTTGTTGCCATCAGGAATAATTTCATACACGCGTGCATCTGCACCAAGGAGCAGATCGATGAATTTTATTTTACTACTCAGGTCCCATTGTGCTTCGCCGTGGTACATCCGGCTTTTTTGTACCAGTGCAGCGCCGCCGGTAGCAGGCGCATTGGGAATGGAAGATGATTTTATATCCCAGTTGTTGATCTTAATAATGGTGTTCAGCAGTGCATCAAATTCAGGCGTTCCGGGTTTTACCCTGCTGGCATCTGCCTGGTCACGTGCAAACTGTGTTGCGGCTGCCAGGTTATTCGAAGTGAGGGTTCCTCCATTTGAACTTGCATAGGAATTCAATGCGGTTTTAAATTTCGTTCCCCAGCTGCTGGTTGTTTTTGTATCGGTAGCGCCACCGCTGTAGAGATCCATATTATCGGCCAGTGGTTTTACATTATAAGAATCGCCGGTATTTTCCAGGGACACATAGGTTCGTATCACAAAGTTTTTCCCTTTCAATTCCAGGTGATGGTTTTGCACCAGCACATTGTCTAGCCGGATTTTATTCCCGCGCTGGAATACGCCATCCATCTGGCCAATGCGGTAGGAGTAAGAGATTTCCGCTTTTTCATTCAATCGATAGTTCAGGGAAGCATCGAACTTTAGGTTGCTTACTTTCGGACTTACCAAATCCGTTTCCCAATAGCCGGTCCGTGCAACGCGCAGGGTTTGGTTGGCTTTGCTGTCGATGGTCAAGCCACCGATGGAAACAACATTGCTTCCGGCGAGTGCGTCATCGCCATATTTATTCCATCCGTCGAAGGCTACATTTGCGTCACCGTTCAAGGCCGGGAAACCAGGGTTGGCGCTTTTCAGGTTGTTGGTGTTTTGATCGAGGCGGGTATTGGAGCGCCAGTCGATCCCCTGCATATAACCCGCATTGATCTTAAATGCAAACCGGTTGTTGAAAGCTTTTGCGTAGCGGATGGCGGATTCAGTGAGAAAGGCCGGGCTATGATCCTTTCCATCTACATGGTTGATGCCTGTTTTCAGGTAAAGACTGAGACCCTGGTAGGTAAACGGACTTTTAGTAAGCAGGTTGG